>DAIDKA010000109.1 GCA_027451085.1 Gammaproteobacteria bacterium | reverse complement strand
TGCAGATCGAGTTCAGCCAGGTGGTGCAGGCCGCCGCGGACAGGACCGGCAAGGAGCTGTCATCCGATGAGATCCACGAGCTGTTCGTCGGCGAGTACCTGACGGCGCGCGCGCCGTACCAGTACAAGAGCCACCAGCTGGCGGCCTCGCAGGACGGCAGCGACCGTGAGCAGATAACGCTGCATGTCGAGCGCGCCGGCCAGCCGCTGACGCTGACGGGATCCGGCTCCGGCCCCATCGATGCCATCGTCAAGGCCTTGGGGCTGCCGGTGGACGTGCTGTCCTACTCCGAGCATTCGCGCTCGGCGGGCAGTGGCGCGCAGGCGGTGGCCTACGTGGAGATCACCACGCGCAGCCGCATCACGCTGTTCGGCGTCGGCGTGCACAACAACATCATCACCGCATCTTTGCTGGCGGTGTTGTCTGCCGTGAACCGCGCCAGCGCGCGCGGGGTGATGGACGCGGCGGCGTAAAAGCGGGACTGCGACCCCCGGCTCCTGTCACAGGGGCCGGGGCTGGTCTGCAGGCCGCCTGGATTAACAAGAACCGGAATGTGACGCGCTGCCAGAAACACAAGGCGGCATGCGGTGATATACCAGCCTCCCAGGGCGGATGTTGGCCTTTGCCTGATGTCACGGCATATCCTGTTGCTCGATGCGAATCTGTCACGGTACGACGCCCTGCGTCCGCTGGCACAGGCGCGCGCATGGAGCATCACGCGGGTGACGGATGCCGCGGAGGCGATCCAGGAATTCGAGCGCCAGCAGCAGCACGTGGCGATCATCGATCTTGCGACGATCCACCCGGACGAGGACGCGTTGCTGCGCACCATCCGCATGCGCTGGCCGACCACCGGCCTGATGGCGATTTCACCCGCCGTGGACTACGCCGGCCAGGCGGCGCCGATGCTGGCGCCGATCGCCCACCAGTACCTCGGACCCAATGTCGCGTTGGACGAGATGGCCCTGCTAGTCGAGCGCAGCCTGGGCCTGCAGGACATCCTGTCACAGCCCGCGCTGCAGGCGGTCATCGGCGGCATCCGCGAGCTGCCATCCCGGCCGCGGATCTTCATGCGCCTACAGATGCTGCTGCGCCATGAGAAGGTCACCTCGAAAAAAATCAGCGCCCTGCTGGAGGAGGACGCGGCGATCGCGGCGAAGGTCCTGCAGCTGGCCAACTGCGTGCTGTTTCACCACAGCGGCCGGGTGAAGAACATCGAACAGGCCGTGCTGCGGCTCGGGCACTCGCGCCTGGGCAGCCTGGTGATGAGCGCCGAGGTTCTGGTGGGGTGGAGCCGCGTGAGCGGCCAGGACCCGGACCTTACGGCCATGCAGGCCCACGGCCAGCAGGTTGCCATGGTGACGGCGGCGCTGATGAATGATGCTCCCGGAAGCGACGAGGCCGTGCTGGCCGCGCTCCTGCATGACATCGGCTACTGGGTGCTGGCCCAGGAATATCCCCAGGAACTGCGCGAGGCGGCGCAGCTTGCGCAGTCCACGGGCATCTCGATGCACGAAGCCGAGACACAGGTGCTCGGCACCTGTCACGCCGAAATCGGCGCTTACCTGCTCGGCCTTTGGGGGTTGCCCCTCACCCTGGTGGAGGCGGTCGCCTATCACCACGCCCCGGAGCGGCTCCCGGTGCGCCGGTTCAACACCCTGGCCGCGCTGGTGGTGGCCCTGGCGCTGGCAGGCACGGACGACTCGGACGCGTTCAAAGTACTGCCACGGCGCAACAACGTTGTCGGACGGGACTTTCTCGATCAGATCAAGGACAGCCCCTTCGTCTGGTCGGATGCCGCAAGGATTGCGGCAGCCTGCCTGTCGTCGGTGGAGAACCTGCGGTTCTAAGAGCCCGCCTGCGGCCAGCGTCTGGATACCTATATAATGGGTCGAAGCCCAGGAGGACCCCATGGCACGCATGAAGGCAGCGCAGGTTGCGGGACCCGGCCAGGAACTGAGCATCGTGGAGCGGGACATACCGCAGCCGGGTCCAGTGCAGGTGCGCATCAAGGTCGAGGCGTGCGGGGTCTGCCACAGCGACATGTTCACGGTCGCCGGCGCATGGCCCGGCATCCACTATCCGCGCGTACCCGGCCATGAGGTCGTCGGCAGGATTGATGCGGTCGGCAAGGACGTGCCGCACTGGAAGGCCGGCACGCGCGTGGGCGTCGGCTGGCACGGCGGCCACTGCGGGCACTGCGAGCGTTGCCGGCGGGGCGACTTCATCACCTGCGCCGAAGGTCAGGTGCCGGGTATCTCCTACGACGGGGGTTATGCCGAATACATGATCGCGCCCTTCGAGGCGCTCGCGGCGGTGCCCGACAGCCTGTCCTCCGCCGAGGCCGCGCCACTGTTGTGCGCCGGCATTACGACGTTCAACTCCCTGCGTCATAGCGGCGCGCGGCCGGGGGATCTGGTCGCTGTCCTGGGAATGGGAGGCCTGGGTCACCTGGCCGTGCAGTTTGCGGCCCACATGGGATTCAACACCGTGGCGATTGCGCGCGGGGCCGACAAAGGCCCGTTCGCAAAGCAGCTGGGCGCCACGCACTATATCGACAGCACCACGCAGGACGTGGCCGGCGAGCTCACCCGGCTCGGCGGGGCGGCGCTGGTGCTGGCGACGGCCACGGATGCCAAAGCCATGACCGCGACCCTCGCAGGACTGGGGGTGGACGGCAAGCTGCTGGTCCTGGGCGCCTCGGTCGATCCGATCGAGGTCTCCCCGCTCACGCTCATCGGCCAGCGCCGCAGCATCGCCGGCTGGCCATCGGGCACGGCGGCGGATTCACAGGACACGCTGAAGTTCAGCGAGCGCACGGGCGTCAAGGCGTTGATCGAGACCTACCCGCTGGCGCAGGCTGCGGCGGCCTACGCGCGCATGCTGAGCGGCAAGGCGAAGTTCCGGGTGGTCATCAGCATGGAGTCGGCTGGTTCGGCATCACCCATCAGCCCATCCCTGGGCCCGTGATCGCGCCGGTTTGCTGCTGATACGGCCCAGGGCGGAGCCGGACCTCCCTCCTTCGGGATAGAGCCGGTACCTCGCCTGCCGGAGCCTCAAAGCACGCCCGCAGGAGCAGCATGGCACCCTGAACCGATAAGGAGAAAGGGACATGATCCGGCTCAATTCTCATCCTGCCTCACTGCAGCATCTGCCCGATCTGGCCGGCTTCGCGCGTGGCGCGGTGCTGCCTGAAAACGACAACGACACGGTGGCAGAACTGCCGGCGGGCTGGTCCACGGCCATGGCCGTGAGCCTGCATGACCCGGCGATGCACGTGGTCACGGATTTCCAGCTTGAACAGCCGGTCACGGTGGCCGCCGAGCGCTTCATCGATGAGGCGGAGCTGGACATGATCGCGGCCGGGGTAGGCAGCCTGCTGGTGGTGAAGGACGACGCCGTCGTCGGCCTGATCACCGCGCAGGACATCCAGGGCGAGCGGCCGACACAGTTCCTGCAGGACGCGGGCTACCTGCGGCATCCCGGCGTCCGGGTGCGGCACGTCATGACGCCCTGGGAGGACGCGCAGACCCTCGACGTAAGACGGGTCCGCGAGGCGCAGGTCGGAGCCGTCGTGGATTTCTTCAGCACCACGCGGGCCACGCACGCGCTGGTCGTGGAGTACCCGGAGCACGGCGACGTGATCGTCCGGGGGCTGCTGTCACGCTCCCGGGTGCAGCGCCTGCTGGGACGCCCGATTCCGGTTCCAGGCCGGCGCGGTACTATGACAGCGCGCAAGCCAGACACGCACCAAGAGGACCTGCCATGACCGACCACAGCATCCCCAGCTCCACCCTGGACCGCGCCGGCTGGTTCACCCTCGGCGACCGCAAGGTCCGGCGCCTGGGCTACGGAGCCATGCAGCTTTCGGGGCCCCACATCTTCGGGCCGCCGAAGGATCGGGCCATGGCCGTCCGCGTGCTGCGGGAGGCGATCGAGAGCGGTGTCAATCACATCGATACCTGTGACTACTACGGCCCGCATGTGACCAACCAGATCATCAAGGAGGCGCTGCATCCGTACCCGAAGGAGCTGGTGCTCGTCACCAAGGTCGCGGCGCGCCGTGGCCCGGATGGCTCCTGGCTGCCGGCCTATTCCCCGCCGGAGCTGGTCCAGGCGGTTCACGACAACCTGCGAAACCTGGGCCTGGACGTCATCGAGGCGGTCAATTTCCGCTGCATGTTCAATCCCATGGGCGGTCCCGTCGAGGGTTCGATCGAGGCCCAGATCACGGCGCTGGCAGAACTCAAGCACCAGGGACTGATCCGCCATATAGGCGTGAGCAATGTCACGCGCGCACAGATCGCGCAGGCTCGCAGGATCACCGGGATCGCCTGCGTGCAGAACCACTACAACATCGCCCACCGCGCGGACGACGCACTGATCGATGAACTGGCGCGTGATGGCATCGCCTACGTGCCCTACTTCCCGCTCGGCGGCTTCAACCCGCTGCAGTCCGAGACCCTCTCGCAGGTGGCCAGGGACCTGGACGCCACGCCGATGCAGGTGGCGCTTGCGTGGTTGCTGCACAGGTCGCCTAACATCCTGCTGATTCCCGGTACCTCCTCGGTGGGACATCTGCGGGAAAACCTTGCCGCCGCGGCGCTGGAACTGCCGGTGGCGGCGATCAGGACGCTGGACGGAATCGCCGCGCCGGCACGGTAGCCGGCGGGGCGTGGACTCAAGGCAGCGCAGCGGCAAACGAGCGCACGACCTCGGCGGCGGGGATGATGGTGTGGATGCCCGCCACTGATTTCCCCGCCTGCCAGTAATCGACCGAGGTGTCGGCCGATGACATCGATTTGCGCAGGCTGCGCAGCGACTGCAGCGTGTAGATCATGCGCATCCAGTGCTTGCGCTTGCGCCCGCGCAACATCCAGCGTGCGAAGGGTCCGGCGTTCGTGCCAAGGCGTTCAACATGCGCATTACGGATCACGGACACGGGCACACCACTCAAGCGCTCGGTGAGCACGATGTCCGCGGCCGTCGCATCCAGGATGGCCTGCTTGTAGGCGTCACTGGCCTTGCACTCCCGGGTGGCGATGAAGCGCGTGCCGAGCTGGACGGCGGCATAACCCATGTTGAGCAGGCGCGCGAACTCCTGCGCCGTCCCCGCGCCGCCCGCGGCCACCACCGGCAGGCCGAACGGAAGCAGCTCAGCGAGCAGTTCCTCCGGACTCTTGCGGCCGGCGTGGCCTCCGGCGTTGGCATTCACCGCAATCAATCCATCTGCGCCGCCGTCGATACCCTTGCGCGCCCATCGGGCCTCGGTCACGTCGTGATAAACCACTCCACCTGCTGCATGCACCCGGTCGCAGACCCAGCGCGGATCGCCCAGGGAGGTGATGAAGAACCGCACCCCTTCCTCCAGCGCGATGTCGATCCATTGGCTCATGCGCTCCAGGTACTTGCGGCTGCTGGCCTCGATGAGGGCATTGAAGCCCACCGGCCGGGTGGTCAAAGACCTGATGTAACGTAGCCCGGCGCGGTACTCGTGGCCGTGGACGTAGGTGAGGGACAGCGGCTGGACCACGCCCAGGCCACCGGCCTCGCTCACGGCTGCAACCAGTTCAGGGTTGGAACAGGGGTACATGGGGCCACAGATCAGCGGCACCTCGACCCTGGACTGTTGCGTAAAGACGGTCTGCATCAGGGCACCGGGCCTACGCGCCAGCGCACCTTGGCGCGGGCCACCAGCGTCCCTTCGCGGTCGAGACAATCAGCTGTGACGTCAATATCGGTATCCACAGCAATGGACTGAAGCGCCACCTTGCTCACCGCCCGGATGGGGCCGCGCGCCTTCTTCAGGTATTCCATCGAGATGCTGGTGACGATGCTGCGCAAGCCGTCTGGCAACTGCGTCAGCATGGCAAGCCCGCTGGCCTGCTCGGCGAGGTTGATCAGCGCGATGGCATGCACGCTGCTCAGATGGTTGCGGTTGCCGCGGCGATCGGGGATTTCAATTTCAGCGTGTCCGGGCTCCAAGACACGGAACCGCGGCTTCACCGACCCGGAGTAGGGTACCCGCAGGCTGAAAAGGCGGGCGAAAAGCCAGCTTCCGCCGGGATACGGACGCAGCTGCCGCCAGAGTTTCAGGAGTTTCACGCCCGGCGACTGCATCGAAGATATCACCGCCCCCTCCCGTTACGCAGGATCGCTTGCAGGATGCTACCATCCGCACTCATATGAGTGGTTTTTAAAGGGATTCAGTGCAAACTGCACGCGAGGGTTCGCGGGCGAAACTTCGTGAACGGGCAACGCGCCGGCTTCTCGGTTCTCAATCCAGGCGGCTCTTTCTGCAGGCGGGCCTGCCTTGGGGCGCGGCCCTCCTCGTAGGCGTGGTCTCAGTGCTGTACGCCAAGTGGAGCACGAGCGCGTCGAACGTCTTTCTCGGCTGGATCGCGGGCCGTTCCTGGCTCGCGTTCGTGATCACACCGGCGTTGACCGTGCTGGCGCTCTTTCTCACCCGGCGCTGGTTTACCGGTAGTGAGGGCAGCGGTATCCCGCAGGTGATTGCGGCACTTCATGCCCCGCGCTCGGACGAAGATGCGCTGATGCGACGCCTGTTCGGCCTGCGCGTGATCGTTGGCAAGATCGGCGTTTCGCTGATCGGCCTGCTGGCCGGCCTCACGATCGGCCGGGAGGGGCCGACCGTGCACATTGGAGCCGGGATCATGGCGGAGACCCGGCGCTTCTATCCGCACCGCAATGCCAAACTCGAGCGCCGGCTGCTGCTCGCCGGTGCGGCCGCAGGGCTGTCGGCCGCATTCAATACACCGTTGGCCGGCATCATCTTCGCCATCGAGGAACTTGCAAGGGATTTTGAAAGCCGTACGAACGGCGTCATGATCACGGCCGTGGTGTTCTCCGGCCTGACTTCGCTCGCGCTCGCAGGCAACTATCTCTACTTCGGCGAGATCAACGTGTCGGGAAACCTGGGCGGCGCGTTCGTCCTGCCTGTCGTGTTGTCCGCGACGCTTTGCGGGCTTTTTGGCGCAGCGTTCAACCTGGCGCTGCTGCGCTGGCGAACCTGGATGCCGGGCTGGCTCATTGCGCTGCGCGCGAGCAAGCCCTTGCTGTACGCCCTGGCCATCGGGATCGTGGTGGCTGCGCTCGGCGTCGGCACGCACGGCGAGACATGGGGCAGCGGCTACGACCAGGCGCGCCACCTCCTGACGGGTGCCGAGCCGCTCTCCGAGGGGTATGCGATCACCAAGTGGGGCGCCATGGTTGCGACCTACATGGCCGGCCTTCCCGGTGGTCTGTTCTCGCCATCACTGTCGATCGGCGCAGGGCTCGCGCAGTGGGTGCATGCGGCATTCGCATGGGCGCCCATGGCGGCGGTGATCGCTCTGTGCATGACCGGATATCTCGCCGCAGTGACGCACTCCCCCATCACGTCCTTCGTCATCGTCATGGAGATGACCAACGGCACCGGCATGGTCATCCCGATGATGGCCACCGCGCTTGTCGCTTCGCGCATCTCGGCTTTCTTCACGCCACCGCTCTACGAGGCTCTCGCGCAGAGCAACTACTTCCACGTGGGAGCCCTGCCCGCAGGAGGTTTTCTGCAGAAGAAGCCCGTGCCGCCTCCAGGCGCGTGAGCAACCGCCGCGCGCGACCGGCAGTGGCATGGATGGCTGCTTGACCTGCGGTGGACGAGGTGCTGCTTTTGTGAATGGGTTGGTACTTTGACCTGCTGTACAATACGGCCCGCACGTTCCCTTGGGGTGCCATGAAACGGCACGGCTGTTGCTCATGTCTGAAATCTCCGGAGCTGTGACTAAAGCATGACTTTAAGGTTTACACTGCGTGTCACCACGCTCGTCGCCATCGTCCTGGTGGCGGCCATCGTCGTCTCCTGGGCTTCTGACCATCTTGCCGGCGTAGATGGCCTGAGAGAGGCGCCGCCGACTCCTGGGTTGCTTGCACGGGGAGCCTACCTGGCAAAGCTCGGAGACTGCGCGGCTTGCCACAGCGTACCGGGGAGCCCCGCATTTTCCGGTGGCCTGCGCATGATGACGCCCATCGGCGCCATCTACAGCACCAACATTACGCCTGATCCCCGGTATGGGATCGGAAGCTTCTCTCTTTCCGACTTCGATCGCGCGCTGCGGTTTGGTGTTGCCAGAGGGCACACCCTGTATCCTGCGATGCCGTATACCTCGTACGCCAATGCGAAGCCGGAGGACGTCGCGGCCCTCTACGCATACTTCAAGCATTCAGTTACGCCTGCTGCGGCTGAAAACCACCGGGAGGAAATACCTTTCCCGCTTTCGATGCGATGGCCGCTGACCTACTGGCGCTGGCTGTTCGCACCCAGGGCAGTGCCATTCTCGGCCGCTCCGGGAACGGATGCGCGTTTGTCCGCCGGCGCCTACTTCGTCGAGGGACTCGGACATTGCGGGGAATGCCACACGCCCCGCGGTTGGGCGATGCAATTGAAGGCATTCAGACCATCGGACGGCACCGACTACCTGTCTGGCGCCCAGGTCAACAACTACTTTGCGCCCAGCCTGCGCAGCACCGGCCCGGGAAGCCTTGCCGGATGGAGTGAGGCGGATCTGGAGCAGTTTCTGACCACCGGTGCCAACGCACGGGGCGCCTCCTTCGGACCCATGACAGAAGTTGTCGAACACAGCACGCAGTACCTCACGAAGGCGGATGCAGCATCCACGGCGCTTTATCTCAAGTCATTGGCAGACACGGACGTAACCGGGCACGCAGGTGCGTCCGACGGACAGGCGGCGCCCGATAAGCCTCAGGCAGGCAGCGGGTCTGCGCTTGGTGCCACCGCGTATCTCACGAACTGCGCTGCGTGCCACAAGCCAGACGGCACGGGCATTGAGGGCACATTTCCGCGCCTTGCAGGCAATCCCGTTGTCCAGGCAAGCAATGCCGTCTCGGTGGTTGCAGTCATACTGCAAGGCTCGCAGACGGCCCGCACCTCGGCAACGCCCGCGCAATTTGTCATGCCGCCGTTCAACCGGCTCTCAGACAACGAGATCGCAGCCATCGCCACGTTCGTGAGGGGCAGTTGGGGCAACCAAGCGGCGGGGGTCGATGCGGCTCTGGTTCATCAGGTTCGCGAAGCATCAGCGCCTTGAGCCGCGTCGGCTGCGCCAAATCCAGGAGGACGTTGTGAGCCGGATTCACCCGATTCTTGCCTTGCTTGCGGCCTGCACACTCAGCTCGATTACCAGGGCGGCAGCCCCTGCGCAGCTCACGCACGACGATATTTCGGCTATCAACCGGAAGATGCACGCTCTGGTGGATGCGAAGCAGGCGGCTGGCGTGGTCACGCTTATCATCCAGAACGGTAAACGCCTGGACCTGGATGCGTACGGATCCGCCGACACCGGGCTGCACAGGCCGATGCGTACGGATTCCGTGGGAGCGTTCGCGTCAATGACCAAGCCGATCACCGGGGTCGCCATGATGATGCTGTACGAGCAGCACAAGTGGTCCCTCGATGATCCCGTGGAAAAATACGTACCGCAGCTGAAGAACCTGATGGTCATGGATGATTCCGGCCACCTGGTGCGGCAGTCGCGGCCTGCGACCATGCGCGAGCTCATGAGCCACAGCGCCGGCTTCACCTACGGGGTATTTGCGGACACGCCCGCCGACCGCCTGGTGCGGGCGGCCCAGCTGACAGACCCCAACAGCAGCCTGGCCGGCATGATCGGCAAACTATCGACCCTGCCGCTCAAACACCAGCCCGGGACCGCCTGGGAATACAGTGTCAGCGCCGACATCCAGGGATATATCGTTGAAGTACTGTCGGGGATGCCTTATGCGGAGTTCGTCCAGCAAAAGATCCTGACGCCACTGAAGATGAAGGATTCCGGCTTCGCCGTAACCGGCCAGGCTCGGGAGCGGCTGGCGCTGCCGCATGCGCCCGACCGTTCCGGTGACCTCGTGCCGACGTTGCCGGCCGGTGGGCGCGATGCCGTGGCGGCGAAGGTTCCCCGGCTGCCTTCCCCGGGTGGCGCGCTGTACTCGACGGTTTCCGACTACGCACGCTTCTGCCAGATGATCGCCAACGGAGGCGAACTTGACGGCGTGCGGTTGCTCAAACCGGAAACGGTTCGCCTCATGCATCGCAACGCGTTGCCTCCCGGTGTGTTCGTGGGCATGGCGGGGCCCGGGACCACCTTCGGACTGGACTTTGCGATAGCCGGGGATCCCGCCTCGACCCATGAACCATGGCCAGCGGGCACATATTACTGGTCAGGCATCTATGGAACGTACTTCTGGATAGATCCGGTCAACCACCTGATTGCGGTCGGCCTGATCCAGCGCACCTGGGTGCCAGGCACCGACGCCAAAGGTTCGCTGATCGCCCGCAACACCGCGGGTGAGGCCATCTACACCGCGCTCAATGCGCCCCGGCGGTGAAATTAGAAATGCGATTGCGGCAGCGACAACGCGAAAACGGTTGTCGATCATGTCTAACGATGGAGTTGAGCAGCGCGGCACCGCAGCACGACTGGCACTTTATTCACGGGGCGTCCGCTCCAACGAGTGTTAGGCACCGACCTTGACGAACTGCCGTGGCTGAACAGTAGCAAGCGCCTCCCGGATGGCTGGTGCAAGCTGCACGAGCGTATCCGGATCGTTCCTCACAGCTCGAACCAAGAGGATTGCGACAGGAATTTCAGGAAGGTGCTGCTGCTTCTCAATATTGGCGTCAACAGTAAGAAAACACTCGAACTGCGTACCCGCCAACGCCAGCAGCTTGCCGTTCTTGATGCCCGCCCAGCCCATATCCGGCACAGTCGAGACGTCGTGGCCGGTGAGCTCCCGCTTCAGGCGCTTGGGAACGCACTCATCAAGCAACACGCGCATGGGCGAGAGCCAAGTCTCCTGCCTGTTGCAAGGCAGCTACGGCCTTTTCGCGCGCAACGCTAGGAAAGTCCAGGAGGAATTCGTCCAAGGGCTGCCCCGCCTCCAGGTAATCCAGCAGCGTCTGGAAAGGCACGCGTGTGCCGGCGATACAAGGGGTACCGCCCATTATGTCTGCGACACTGAGAATGGCTGGATTCATGGCAGAACAATAGCTCCACCGGATGTCGCTGGCAAATCGGTCTCGTCGGTGCCTAACGATGGAGTTGAGCGGCGCGGCACCACGCCGCCCCTGGCAGTTTATTCATGGCGCGTCCGCTCCAACGCGTGTTAGGCGGCAACCTCAACATAGTCGACACGGCTCGAAGGGGGAGGAACTGGGGCGCCGTCCTCG
>DAIDKA010000108.1 GCA_027451085.1 Gammaproteobacteria bacterium | reverse complement strand
CTGGGCGACGTCCGGGGCGGGCCCGGCGTTGCGTTCGTTCATCTCCCGCAGCACCGCGCCCCAGAGCAGCAGCGCGAACAGGAAGGTCGGCGTCACCGGCTTGTCCGCCACCACCCGCGCATCAGTGTTGCGCAACCCCTGTACCAGGAGTTTTTCCACCAGGCTGTCCGGGTGCTTGCGCACCCAGGCGTCCACCGTGGGCAGCAGCGTGCCGAGCAGGCCGCGCCGCTTCAGGACCTCGTAGCTGCGCTCCCCGTGGCCGGTGAGGAACAGCTTCAGGGTCTCATCGAACAGACGCGCAGCTGGCACCCCGCTCATGAGTTCCGCCAGCCGCCCGATCGGCTCGGCAGTCGCCGGATCGATCGTGAAACCCAGCTTGGCCTCGAAACGCGCAGCCCGCAGCATGCGCACCGGGTCCTCGCGGTAGCGTGTCTCCGGATCGCCGATCAGTTTGAGCGTGCGCGCGGCGATGTCCTGAGCCCCGCCCACGTAGTCCCAGATGGAAAAGTCTGCGATGTTGTAATAGAGAGAGTTGGCGGTGAAATCGCGCCGCCAGACGTCGTCATTGATGTTGCCGTAGACGTTGTCGCTCAGAATGCGGCCGGTTTCATCGAAAGTGCGTTCGGTCGAGTCCTGGTCGAACTCATGGCCCCGGCGATCACGACGGTCACGACGCCCGCCGCGCTCCTCGCGCAGCACCGGCTCGGGCGGCTGCACCGCAGCGGCCGCCGCAGCCGCCCCGGTCCAGGCATCAGGACCGGCTTCCTCTGCCTCATCAGCCTGATCAGCATCATCGTCATCCCCGGCTTCACCCTCGCCCGCCTGGGATTCGATTTCGTTGCCCTCATCCGCCTCGTCGCCCTCGTCGTCATCATCGTCAAGGCCGAGCCCCACGGCAGTGGACAGAACCTCATCCGCGTCCTCATCCTCCTCCGCCAGGGGCTCCTCGCCCTGCGACGGCGCGCTGGAGGCACGGAAGGTCGCAACTTCGATGGTCTCGCGGCCGAAGAAAACATGCGCCAGGCGGAAACGACGGCCCACCAGCCGGCAGTTCCGGAACAGCTTCCGAACCTCCTCCGGCCGCGCATCCGTGGCGACGTCGAAGTCCTTCGGCGTAAGGCCCAGCAGAAGGTCACGCACGCAACCTCCCACCAGGAAAGCCTGGTACCCCCCGTCCCGGAGCGTATACAGCACCTTCAGGGCATTGCGGGAGATCTGGGACCGCGAAACGATATGTTCCGGCCGCGGAATGATATGAGGAACGGCAGTGGAAACTGCTGGATCAGAAGACGAGTTCAATTAATTGGTCTTTTTGGCTTGAGCATTGGAGGCCGGTCACTATAATACCGCGCTCCGCAGGGTCTGGCCCCATATGCCGGACCCGGACGCTCCCTTCGTCTAGAGGCCTAGGACATGGCCCTCTCAAGGCCGTAACACGGGTTCGAATCCCGTAGGGAGCGCCAGGAACCTCAAGAATACCGGGTATGCCCATGGCTGAGCAGGCCTGGCGCGGGGGCGCCCAGGCCGCCACATATACTTAAAACTCAACCGCTTACGAAATCATGTGAAGCTTGGTAACCGGCACCAGCCCGCCGCCAATATCGGCTCGCCTCGGGTGCCTTCTCTAGCGGAAACACCAGGCACGCACCCCTTGGGTGCGCAGAAACTCCTCGGCCCCGGCACCGCAAAGCAGGGCCAGCTTTGCGAACAATCCCGCCTCGGTGCAGGTATCCGCGTGTACGGTCACGGATCGCGGCGCCCCCTGGACCGGCATCCCCGTCGTGGCATCCAGCACATGGCCGTATCGGACATCCCCCGCCATGACGTAACGGTAGGTGTCGCCGCTGGTTGCGATGGCGCCGTGACGGAACTCGATGACCCCTGCCCCGACACCGGACCGCTCGGCGTCCTCGATGGCAACGTACCAGCCCTCACCGCTGCGCCGTGGGCCGGAAATACGCAGGTCACCGCCGAAGTTCACCAGCAGCGGTGCCTGCGTCTGCTGCATGGCGAGCAGCAGCGCCCGGTCGACCGCATATTCCTTGCCGACGCCGCCCAGATCGAGTTCCATACCGGGCTGAAGTCGCAGCCGCGGCCGCTCCCACAGCACGCGATGCCAGCCGACAGTGGCGCGCACCGCGGCGACCTGCTCCGGCGTCGGCGCATTCGAAGCACCATCGAAGCGCCATACGCGTCGCAGCGCCCCCGAAGTGATGTCGAACTTCCCGTCGCTCAACTGGTAGCAGGACACCGCATAGTCGATGAGATCGGCGGTCTCCGGATCCACCTCGGTGTCGCGGCCCGCAGCCTCATTGATCGACGTGACAACGCTCGGGCGGTAGCGCGAGAACTTGGCCTCGATCCGCAGCGCCTCCTCGCGGACAATACGCCCGATACGGTGACCCAGTTCCGCATCGGGCGTGTCGACCAGCACCACGCATGGACAGGCCATTGCCCTGAACTCGGTGGTGACATCGCATCTGGCAGTGCCGGCGCCCATCCGCCTCCCGAAATGATCTGCCGTCAGAAGGCGTAACTATATCCGAGCAGCACCGTGGCGGCGGTCAGGTCCGGGAACAGGTTCTGCTGCCGCAACTGGCCGATGGCATACGACGGAAAACCGTTGCCATACTGACCGTAGTATTCGACCCGGATACTCAACTCCGACCCGTCACCCATGACCACTCCGAATTTCAGCCCGTAGGTGCGGGCCTGGAATGCCGCGAGCCGTGTGTCGGCGGAAGCATATTGTGGCAACGCGGCGCCACCCACCAGGTAGTAATGGAAGAAATCCGCGGCTCCCTGGCGGTAGTAACGCAGGTCGGGTTCGAGATAGTAGCTCGGCGACAGCTGGTACCGGTAGCGCAGCTCTGCCGTCACCGACTTCACGCCCCAGTCATCCTCGTACCCGCGCAATGACAGATCGACGATGTCGTGGTCCAGGTGGACCTTGTTGTCAAGGAAGATACTCTGCGTGCGCCGGAAATCCGGCCGGTTTTCATACAACTGGCTGATCGGCTCGCCACTGACCGGATCCACGACCGAGATGATCTTGTAGGGATCGTTCTCATAGCCATTCGACCTCGAGTACGAATAGCTGAGGCTCGTGATCCACCTGCGCGTCATCACCTGCGTGAGACCGAGGACTGCATCGGTCTCGCTGCGCGTGGCGTCCGGCCCCTTCCAGACGCCGCTCATCTGTGTATACGGCGTGGGCGTGCCGCCGATCGGAAATGACAGGTCAGACTCGTAGTTTATGCCGCCGCTGAGAGTCGTGTTGTGGGAGTTGAAATCCTTCGACAGATTCACATCGACGCTTTCCGAGCGATAGTCATGCTCCTTGGAATACGAGACGGTGCTGTCTATCTTGAACGTCGAGGTCAGCGCCTGCTCCCAGCCCACATGCCCGGCAATCCTTCGATCCGCAAAGGTGGGGTCCAGTGGATAGGTGTTCGGCGGCACGGTGCTCGTTGCCGAAAGCGTCTGGGTCGTGGCCCCGGACGCCGGCGGAATCAATTTGACAACGGAGCCGCCTGAAGCCGTCGTGACGGTCACCTGCGTTCCAGTCGGTATGATCCTGTAGGGCCTGATGTAATTCTGCGGCAGATCGGACGGCACCGCCCCCAGCGGGGTCGGCCCTGAGACCGAGTCCACGGTAAAACCCATGGACAGGATGCTGTTATCACCGATCTGCTGGGTGAGGTCGAGGTCCGGCTCTATCGCCTGCACGCGACCGTTCTCGTGATAGAACAGAAGAGCGGCATCGATGTTGGTTGTCGGCACATCCGATGACGGCCCATCGACGGCTGAATCCTGCGCGTGCCCCTGCACACTGGCAAGCAAACCCGTGGCCGCAGTCGCGACCAGGCCTCTCAACCTGCTCACCGGCATCCGCCTGCGTGTCAATTGCATCCACAGCCCCCGCCGGCGAAGCTGCGGCCTCCGCTGGAGGCTTCCTTGCTGAAATAGATGTGATCATCTATCGCTGTCTGCAGCGGATAGGCGCTGACGCTCATGGCGGGCTGCGCCATCAGGTCGTGCTGCCACGGCTTCGGGCCGATCGAGGCACATCCTCCCAGAAGACTCCCGCACGCCAGCAGCAGCACGAGTTCAGTTCGCCGGCTCGGCCAGCAGGCTTTCGACATGCGTCTCATACTCACCCTCCTTGTTGTCGGTGAAACCGATGTGCTGAAACTGGATCTTCCCGTCACGGCCGATCAATACGGCGCTCGGCATGCCTTGGATCTTGAAGCGGGCGGCGAGCTGCCCCGCGGGGTCATAGACGATTGGAAACCCCACGGGGGTGTCCTTCAGGAAGTTCTCCGCCAGCGAATGATCCGCATCGACATTCACGCCGATGACGACAAGTCCCCGCGCCTTGTACTCACGGTAGATCCCGTCCAGCCACGGAAACGAACGGCGGCACGGCACGCACCAGGACGCCCAGAAGTCCAGATAGACGACCTTGCCCTTGTAGGCCTTCAGGTCGATGTCCGTGGCGTGCACGGGCACGGCGCACGGCAGCACGCACAGCAGCAGTAGCGCGGACAGCCCGCGTCTGATTGGATTCCTCATCTGCACCCCTTACGGAAGGTTCTAGTCCGGCCCAAGATCCTGTTATTTCTTCTCAGAGTTACTTTGCTGCACAAAGTTCCCGGAGCCTGATATATCACATTTACTTTGTGGTGCAAAGCACCTGCGCCCGGTGCCATACGCATCACTACGGACACCACTGCGGAAGCCCCGGATCACGCGGCAGCAGACATTGGCGGCAAGATCCCGTCAGCGACTTCGGGCGGCGGCAGGCCGCTCGATGACCCAGACGCCACCGACGCCGCATGACCGGCATCAACGGCCGCGCAGTCATGACGTTTCACAGGAGGATGCCAATGAACGTGGGACAGCTCTGCCGGCGGCGGCCGGTCACCATATCCCCGGATGCGGACCTCGTCGAAGCAGCGCAGGTGATGCGGGAGAAGCACGTCGGAAACCTGATGGTGGTGACCACCGATCCACGCTTCGTGCTCGGCAGGATCGTGGGCGTTCTGACGGACCGGGACATCGTCGTTTCCGTGATTGCGGCCGGTGCGGACCCCAGGGAACTGACGGTCCGCGACATCATGAATCGACCGGTGGTCACGGCGCGGGAGGAAGATGCGATCGACGTCTGCATACGCACCATGCGGGCCATGGGCGTGCGCCGCCTGCCGGTTGTGAGATCGGACGCTGAGCTTATGGGGGTGGTCGCGATGGACGATCTGCTGGACTTTCTGGCCGGCGAGATCGATGGCTTGTCCGGGGCAATCCGCAGCGAGCGGATTGCAGAGCGGCTGCGGCGGCCATAGCGATCCGATTCTCGACACCCCGCGCAGGACCGCCGGCATGGCGGGGGTTTCATCGCACAGTATGTTTCCGGCACATCGATCCGACGGACCCCGTGGGCAGCGCGGCTGAGACCTTGGAGCGCAAGCGCCAGCACAGTCTCCACGAACGCCTCGAGGTTCTTGCCAGACCGCTGCGCCGTCGTGGCCTCAGTGTGACCACCGCTGCCGAGTGGGACTACCCACCCCATGAGGCACTCATCCGCGGCGCCATGCAATTCGGCGCGGATCTCATCGTTGCCGCCGCACACGCCGGCCGCCACCACCTGCCGTGGCTGTTACGCTATACGGACTGGGAGCTGCTGCGTTGCAGTCTGACCGTCGCCTCGGCGTTGAAAGGCAGCTTCCATGCGGTACATGCCTACTCCCCATATCCACCGAGACTCAGCTCCGGCGAGCTCACCATGCCTGGCGCCGCCGAACATGCCGCCGCGCAAGCGGCGGCCGATGCCATGCTCGCCCTGCGGGCGGAAACCGACCCTTATTGCATTTCGCATGCGCGGCTGCATGTGATCGGCCGCCATCCCACGGATGCCATCCGCGATTGCATCCGTGAGCAAAAGGCACAGATCGCGGTCATAGGTTCGATTTCACGCTCGGGACTCGACCGTCTGGTGATCGGCAACACCGCCGAAAGCCTGATCGACGAACTCGACTGCGACATTCTGGTGGTCAAGCCGCCGTACTTTTTCGCAAGCAATCGCCGCGCCATCACGGGCATTCAGACAGCCTTCGCCGCCGGGCGGGCTTGCTCTTGCGATGGCTGCTGCAGTGCCCGCATGTGCCAGCGGCGGTACTGCAGCAAGGCCCGGTCGGCGGCAATGGGACGGTCCTGGCTCGCATCCTGGCTGGCGCCGGGACTCTGGGTCGAGATGATGCGCAGATCCTGGCCGAGGATCACGCGGTTCGACAGGCGCGTCAGCCACTCAAAGGGCCTGGCGATCAGCGGGTTGCTCCAGCGGTGGTAGGCGCGCAGGTACAAGCGCGTATGGCCCTGATCCACCGGCACGAAGGCGATCAGATTCTTGAACGTGGCTGATATGTTCAGCAGCCACAGGCCCGGGAACAGCAGCTGCAGATCGGGCGCACGTCCGGCGTGGCGCTCAGCCAGTTCGCCCGAACTGGCCGGGGGGGAGCCGTCGTCCAGGCGGTTGGCAGTCCAGACGCGGATTCCAGCCTCGTCGCTTTCCACGTGCGGGCCGTCGACAAAGCTGCGCCCGCCACGACCTATGGTCGTTCGATGAACAAAGGGTATGTGGGCCACGTCAAGCTGGTTCTCGATGGCGCGGGTGTAGTGCACCGGGGCATCGATCACGCTGGTGGTGTGGCGCCAGCCATCGGCAAGCTCCGCAAATGCGGGCGGCTGACGCTCCCCGGGGGGCTGCGAACCCCACCACACCCAGACGAATCCCTGCGCTTCGCGGACCGGATGGCTGCCCGCACGCATGCCTTCGGGCACCCGGCCACCCCGACCGAGCGCCGGGATATGCAGGCAACGCCCGCCGCCGTCGAAGTGAAAACCGTGGAACGGACATACCAGGTGGTCCCCGTCCACGGTCCCGGCCGACAACGCCGCTCCAAGATGCGGGCAACGCTCATCAAGCGCATGGGCAGCGCCCCCGGCGGAGCGCCAGAAAACCAGCCGCCGTCCCAGGCGCGTCATCCCCAGCGGGCGGCGTTTGAGTTCGCGGCTTTCCAGCAACGGGTACCAAAATCCTTCAGGCACCTGCATCAGCATGGTCCG
>DAIDKA010000107.1 GCA_027451085.1 Gammaproteobacteria bacterium | reverse complement strand
GCCGGCAGCATCGACAGCGCCGTCATCAGGATCAGGACCTGGAAGGTGAGCGTGTAGCTCTGGCCACCGCCGGGGGCCGACTGCACGGTGAGGGCCGTGAGGCCCGTATCGGCGTGTGACAGCGCCGGCAGCAGCACGCTGGCGAGGGTTGCGAGCGCCGGAATTTGTCGGCGGGCGCGCAGGATGTGTGGCATCACTTGCCGAGGCTCCTGCGCAGGATGTCGGCGAAATTCGGCAGCCTTGCGGGCAGTACGGCGTTGGGCTGCGCGGGCGGCAGCGGTTCGGGCAGCACGTGCAGGGTGCTCACGCGGCCGGGGGCCACGCCCAGCAGCAGCTGCTGGCTGCCGACCTGGAGCACCACCGCGCGCTCCTTGGGACCCAGGCGGATGTCCGCGATGATATCCAGGGCACGACCGCCCGCGCCGAGGCCGCGCAGTCGCCGGGCGATCCAGGCAAAGGCAAAGATCGCGGCGAGCACGATGCACAGCGCAAGGGTGATCTGGCCGACGCCGGCAATGCCGCCCTGGCTGGTGGTGGGAGCGGCCGCCGGGGCCGCGAACACGTGCGCGGTGTGCAGCGCCGGCGCGGGGGCCGCCGGGACTGCGGTGCCGGCGCCTGCATCGGCGGCGTCGGCGCCGGTTGCAGGCCCCGTGGCGATGCTGTGCTGCTGCGTGGACATGACAGTCGGTATCCGTTGTGCCAAAGGCTCACTTGAGCTTGCGGATGCGTTCGGCGGGGCTGATGACGTCGGTCAGACGGATGCCGAACTTGTCGTTCACCACCACGACCTCGCCGTGGGCGATCAGGGTGCCGTTGACGAACACGTCGAGCGGTTCGCCGGCCTCGCGGTCCAGCTCCACCACCGAGCCCTGGTTCAGCTGCAGGAGGTTGCGGATCGGGACCTTGGTGCGCCCGACCTCCATGGACAGCGTGACCGGGACGTCCAGGATCACGTCCATGTTCAGTTCACCCTGCTCGGCGGGAGCATCGGCGTTCAGGTTGTCGAACTCAGCGGCGCGCGCGTCGGCGGCGGGAGCGTTCATAGCGGTTCCTCAGACGTTTTTCTGCAGAAGGGCGGTGTCGGTTGACGGCTGGCCGGGGCGGCGCACGCGTTCGGTGATCTTGAGCGCCTGCTGGCCGCGGGACAGGCCGAAAGTGCCGCGGAACATGGGTACCGCTTCGGCGCGCACCGTGACCTTGCCGTTGAAGTCGCAGGGTATGATGTCGCCGGCGCGCAGGTTCAGGATCTCACCCACGGTGAGGTTCGCGTGCGCGAGGGTGGTGGACAGTTCCACCTCGGCGTCGTTGATCTCTTCGCGCAGTGTGTGCAGCCAGCGCTCGTCGTGCTCCACGCGGTCGCTCTGCACGCCGGCGTCGAGCACGTCGCGCAGGGGCTCGATCATCGAGTACGGCATGGTCACGTGGAATTCCCCGCCGCCGCCGTCCAGCTCCACGTGGAAGGTCGTGATCACCACGATCTCGGACGGGGAGACGATGTTGGCGAAATGCGGGTTCAGCTCGGACTGCAGGTACTCGATGTCGATCTTGAGGGTGTGCGACCAGGCCTCCTTGAGATCCGCGAAGGCGGCCTTCAGCAGCATGTGGATCACGCGCTGCTCGGTGGCGGTGAAGTCGCGGCCCTCGATCTTGGCGTGGCGGCCGGTGCCGCCGAAGAAGTTGTCGACGACGGCGAACACCAGCTTGGGCGCCAGCACCATCAGACCGGTGCCGCGCAGCGGGTTGATCTTCACGATGTTGAGATTCGTCGGCACGTGCAGGGAATGGACGTACTCGGTGAACTTCTTCATCTGCACCTGGCCCACGGAGATCTCGGGGGTGCGGCGCAGCAGGTTGTACAGGCTCACGCGGAACAGGCGCGCGAAACGCTCGTTGATCATCTCCAGGGTGGGCAGGCGGCCGCGGACGATGCGGACCTGGTTCTCGAAGTCATAGGAGCGCGGGACCGTCGGGTCGACCACCTGTTCGGTGTCGACCTCGCCGGAATCGATGCCGTGGATGAGGGCATCGATCTCGTCCTGGGTCAGGATTTTTTCGGCTGACACGGGCTGCGCCTCTTGCGGCTTACTGCATCACGAAGCTGGTGAACAGCACGGCGTCGACCTTGCCGGCCTCGCCGCCGCTGATCGTCACATCATGGCGCACGGTCTGCAGCGCCTGCGCACGCAGGTGCTCGCGGCCTTCACGGATCTGCAGTTCGGCGGCCTTCTGGTTGCTGAACAGCAGCAGCAGGTCGTTGCGCAGCACCGGATCGTTGGCCTTGATCAGCGCCTGGGTGGCGGCGTCATGCGTCATGACCTGGGCGGTGATCTGCAGGAAGCGCACCGATTGGTCGCCGTCGAAGTTGGTGACAAAGGGCGGGTCGAGCGCGACGTACAGCGGCGGGCCCTTGGGCGGTTCGGGTTTGGCCGCGGCGTGTGTGCCTGCGTGCGGTGCGTGCTGGCGTTGCCACAGCAGGAAGCCGGCAACGCCGATGCTTGTGACCACCACCACCGCGGCGAGGCTGATCAGCAGCCACGGGCGCTTGGTCGGCTCCGGGGCCTGCTCTGCGGTCTCGGCCTGCGTGGGGTCCAGGGTCGGGATGGCTGGCATTGCGTTTTTCCTGTGGCGTCAGTGGAAGATCGGGTCTTGCTGACATAAACAGTGCAATGGCTGTGCCACGCCGCCTGGAGTGCCAATAACTACATGATCTGCAAAGCTTTTGGTCCGATCCTGAAGTGTGAAGCAGGTCTCGCCGTCAACAGGCTGACGCGGCGGGCGCCAGAGCGTCCCACGAGCCGGACCTTCAAGCCCAGGTATCGAGCATCGATGTGGAGCGGGTTGTGACGGCCGTCACTGTAGGCGTGACGGCCGTGCCGCTGCCGTCGCTCGTGGCGATGCCGCGCAGCGCGCGGCTGCTGTTGGTGCCCGCCTGGCGCTGCTGCTGCGAGCCGCTCGAGACGCTGGCATCGGCGAGCTGCAGGCCCTGCGCGGAGAACATTTCGCGCAGGCGTGGCAGCGATTGTTCCAGCGCCGCGCGGGTGTCGGCGTGGGCGGCGCCCATCTGCACGGTGGCCTGGTTGCCCTGCATGCCGATGTGGACCTCGATCGGACCCATGTCGGATGGATGCAGCTGCAGCGTCGCGGACTGGATGCCCTGGTGCGCGAGGTAGGTGATCTGGGTGCCGAGTTCGTGCGTCCAGGCTTGCGATCCCACGGCGCAGGACAATGTATAGGTGGCGTTGGAGGTGCTGGCAACGCCGTTGGCGCCGGATGCGAACAGGCTCGCCGCCATGTTGATTGCGCCGACGCCGGAGATGGAAGCTGTGGCATTGGCTGGGGTGGATGCGGCGTGGCCACCGGAGCCGGAGTTGGTTCCCGCGCCCGATCCTGTGTCCGTGCCTGTACCTGCGCCCGCACCATTCTGCAGGCTCGCGGCTGCGATGGCCGCTGCAGTCGATGGCGTCGCGGCACCGGGGTCGGCGCCGGCACCCGTGACGCCTGCTGAACGGGGGTTTGCGGCGCTGGCTGCAAAATACTGCTGCGACGCAGTGAGAGACAGCGCGGCGTTGCCCTGAGTCTGCGCTGTCGCACCCGCGTCGCTGTGCGTAACGTCCATGGGGTCTGCCGTGTCTGCGGCGTCAGTTGCCGGCCCCGTGGTCGCAATGCCGGCGAGGACGGAGCGTGCCTGGCTTACTCCTGTCAGGGCTGCGGTGGCCGCCTGGGATTGTGCCGAGGCGGAGCCGGAATCCGCTGAGTTCGCGGTGGGGGTGGGTTTGGTGTTGGCCGCTGACATCTGTGCGGCCGCCGCCGCCGCCGCCGCCGCTGCTGCTGCTGTTGCCGGATCCGTGACCCCGGTGCTGCCTGCATCTGCGGCTGAACTGCTTTTGCTGTTGCGTGGATGGTTTGAGTCAGAGCCGCTGGATGAGCCGCGACTGCTGTTCTGGGCCGCCGCCATGGCGCCGGCGAAGCCGCTGTTCGTGACAGAGGTCGAGCTGTC
>DAIDKA010000106.1 GCA_027451085.1 Gammaproteobacteria bacterium | reverse complement strand
GGCGCAGGGACTGGCGGGGATTCCCCCGGCCGAGGCGGTCGCCATCAAGGACATCTGCATCCACATGGTGCGCAACGCGATCGTGCACGGCATCGAACCGGGAGCGGAGCGGCTCGAACATGGCAAATCCGCCACCGGCGTCCTGCGCATCACCTACACCGACCACGGCGCGGGCGGCCGTATGCTCAGCTTCGAGGACGACGGGCGCGGGCTGGATTACACAGCCATCATCGACCGCGCATTGCGCCGCGGCCTGGTGCGGCCCGAAGACGCCGCGGCGCTGGACCGCACCGCCGCCTTCCGCCTGATCTTCCAGCCCGGTTTCTCCACCGCGGCAGAGGTCACCGAACATGCCGGGCGCGGCGTCGGCTTGGATGCCGTGAACGCACTGACCCGGCGGATCGGCGGGCGCATCGGCCTGGCCACCGCACCGGGCAGGTACACGCGCTTCAACATCCAGCTGCCGGCAGCCACGGCGCAAGCTGGTTCCAGCAGCGCGGCAGGGTGATGGCGATGGCAGGCGAGGCTGCGCACCGGCTGATGATCGTCGACGACTCCAACGTCGTGCGGCGGCGGATCGAGCGCGCGCAGGACCTGCCGGCCATCGACGTGATCGGCTCCGCACGCAACGGCCGGGAGGCGCTGGAGCTGTACGAACGGCTGCGGCCGACGCTGGTGACAATGGACCTGACCATGCCCGAGATGGATGGCGGCGAATGCGTCGCGCGGCTGGTGGCCCGCGATCCCGCGATCCGCATCCTGGTGGTCTCGGCGCTGGCGGACAAGCTGACGGCGATGGAGGCCATCGAGAAGGGTGCAAGCGGCTTTCTATGCAAACCCTTCACCGACCGCCAGCTGAACGATGCGCTGCGCAAGCTCATCACGGACTGACGCCATGGGCATCGAAACCGAAGTCAACGTGTTCGTGAACGGCGTGCTGCACTACTTCGACACCATGGTGCAGCAGGTGGCCGAATGCGGCACGCCCTTCCTTGCGCTCGGCAGCATGCCCGAGGTGTCCGACTACACCGGCGTGATCCGCATCAGCGGCAAGCGTGAAGGGGTGGTCTACTTCACCGCCTCGCGCAACATGCTGTCGGTCATGCTGATGCGGATGCAGGAAACCGACATGGGTCACGAGAACCTGTGCGACCTGGTCGGCGAGATCGCCAACACCCTGTCAGGCAACGCCCGCCGGGATTTCGGCCACCAGTTCCAGATCTCGGTGCCGGCGGTGCTGCACGGCCGCAATGCCGCCATGGAGCACCCGGCCGACACACGGCCGATCGTGATTCCCATCCTATGGCGCACGCATCGGGCACGACTGGTGGTCTGCCTCAACAACTGATGCACCGGCCGCAGCCTTGCCTGTGGCTTGAGGGTGCGGCTCCACCGGGCTTTCGTGACAACCATCCCGGTCCAGGCAGCATCGATTGTCACCCCGCTTCAGTGCGGGCAGATTAGGGCTCGTAGCCACGCACTGACCCGCCTGGCCCCGAGGACCTCGTAAGACATGAAGCGCGAAAGACAGGCCAAGCGCCGGGCGCTGCGCCGCTGGGTACGGATCAGCGGCATCACCCTGCTGTGTGCCTTCGCCGGTCTGGTGTCTTCCGCCATGTTCTCCAACCACGAGACGCGCCTCATGCAGGCGGCGACCAGCCAACGCACGGCGCTGTACCTCTACAACGCGCGCCTGCGCGCCGTTTTGAATCTCCTGACGGACGCGGAGTCAGGCCAACGCGGGTACCTGCTGACGGGCAGGGCACGTTATCTCGAGCCGTACCGGGATGCCGTCAGCAACTTGGCCGCCGTGCTGGACGGACTTCAACCCACCCCGCTTTCCAGCCCGGGCCTGGATGCGCACGTAAGCAGGCTGCGGGTGCTTGCCCGCAGCAAGATGACGGAACTGGGCGAGACGATCCGTCTTGCCGATTCCAACAACCGCGCCGCGGCTCTGGCGCTGGTACAGAGTGATCTTGGCCGGCAGACAATGGAACAGGTCCGCCGCGAGGTCGCAGCCTGCTTTGCGATAACCCAGGCGTCGGTTCGCGCCCGCGACGAACAGATTCTGGCGGCTTCCACCACCGGACAGCGGCTGGAGTGGATCACCCTCGCCACCCTTCTGGGCTGCGGCATCTTCACCGCCTTGCAGATAAGCACGCTGTGGCTCGAGCAGCGCCGCCACGAGCGGGCTCTGCTTGCAAGTGAGCGCCAGCACCGCGCCATCGTCGAAGACCAGACCGAGCTGATCGCGCTCTCCACCATCGACGGAAGGCTGGAGTTCATCAACCCCGCCTACGCGTCCTTTTTCGGGATTCCGGCAGACGACCTGTCCGGACGGTCGCTGTACGAGTTTCTCAGTGATTCCGAACGCAGCCTCTGGCAGCAGAAGCTTCCGCTGGTCCTGAAAGCGGACGATGCCCTGCTGTGCGAACAGCTGGTGCCGGCCGCCGGCAGCCACGGACCGCGGTGGATTGCATGGCGGCATCGCGTTCAGAACAGCGCAGACGGCCAGGTCCGGATTCATTCCGTCGGCCGCGACATCACCCAGCGCAAGCTGGCCGAAACGCAATTGCAGGCGCGTGAGGACTTCCTCAGACGCATCGGCCGGGTCGCAGGTGTTGGTGGCTGGTCCATGGATCTGCGCACGCAGGAGCTTTACTGGTCGCCGCAGGTCCGGGAGATTCACGGGGTCTCCGAACACTACCGGCCGGATTTCAAATCGGCACTGGCATTTTATCCGCTCAAGACGCAGGTGGTGCTGCGCAATGCGATGGAAGCGGCGGTGGAGGAACATGGCCAGTGGGACCTGGAGGTTCCGCTCATCACCCAGTCCGGACGGCCCATCTGGGCCCGGGTCGTCGGTGAACCTGAATACGACGCCGCTGGCAGGCCGGTCCGGCTCGTCGGCGCCGTGCAGGACATCACTCAGAGAAAGGAGATCGAACGCTCCCTGCGGGAACTGACCGAGGTGCTCGAAGGCACCACCGACTTCGTGGCCCAGGCCGACTGGCGTGGATTCGTGCACTACCTCAATCCCGCCGCACGCAGCATCCTCGGGCTCAGCCCGGCGGCCACGGTCATCGGCCGCACCTTTTCGGAGTTCTACACACCCGGAACCATTGAGCGATTTGCGCTGGAGATCGTCCCCGCGGTCAAGGCCAAGGGCGTCTGGGTCGGTGAGAGCGAGATACTGCTGCACGACGGCCGGGCGGTACCGGTAAATCACATGGTCATCGGACACCGCGATGCGGTCGGCCGCATCGCCCGTTATACCTCGGTGATGCGTGACATCAGCGCGGAGGTGATCGCGCGCCAGGAACTGGCCCGGAACACCGCCACTCTCAATGCCGTGATCGAGACGATCCCGGCGATGCTGACGGTCTGGACCACGGACGTACGATACCGCCTGGTGAACCGGGCGTTCGAGCGCTGGCGTCAGAGCGATCGCGGCAGCTTCCTCGGACGCACCATGCAGGAGGCCATGGGCGCCGATGAATACACCCGCAGCCTGCCGTGGATCACACGGGCGCTCAACGGCGAGACCGTGACCTATGAGAAGGAATACCCGCGAGCCGATGAATACCGCCACCTGAGCATCACCTACACGCCCTTGCCGGGGCACGATGGCACGATCGATGGATTCATCGAACTCAGCCAGGACATCACCGACCAGCGCGCCGAGCAGCTGCGGCTGATCCGCCTGAGCGAACGTGACCCGCTGACCGGGCTGCTGAACCGCGGCGGATTTGAATCGTACCTGGTCGACCAGATGAACCGTGG
>DAIDKA010000105.1 GCA_027451085.1 Gammaproteobacteria bacterium | reverse complement strand
AAATGAGCGTTGGACCGATGCCTGGTACCCCGGACGGTCGTCCGGGTGTATCAACTGCTGCAGATGCGACGAGTCGTGCCGCACGTCTTCGGGAGAGACGCCGAAGAGGTCGTGGATGCGCTCGCTTGCAAAGGGCATCAGGCTGCGCCCGTCCGGGTAGACCCGGTACTGGAAGATCATGCCGGGCACCTGCTGCGCAAGATTGTGCAGCAGCGCCCAGCGCTCGTGCTCCTGGCGCTTCACCTGGGTGATGTCCTCGGTGCGCAGCACCAGGCAGCGCCCCTGCGGCATGGTCACCACGGAAAAGTGCACCAGCAGCCAGATTTCGGCCCCGAAGCTCGAACGGTAGAAGTAGGCCTCGGTGCTCGGCTTGCCGGTGCGCCGCGTGTCCACTCCCCGGCGGTAGATCCCGTGCGTGCGCAGGGGCGGGATGCGGTGGAAATTCTGCGCCAGCAGTTGCGCACGGGTCGCACCCAGCTGCAGCGCAAGGGTGCTGTTGGCCGAGATGCAGTCGCCCTTTTCATCATAGATGGCGATGCCGAGCGGCGAGTTCTCCCGCATCTGCTCCGTGAAATTCCGTTCTGCCTGCAGCTCGGACTGGCATTCGCGCAGTTCGGCGTTGCACCGACGCAGCTGCAGTTCAGTCACGGCCTGTCGCGCCAGGATCACAAGGCTCTGCCGCTGTTCGTCGGTGATCTGCCGCGGCCGCGTATCCAGCACGCACAGCGCACCCAGCACCTGGCCATCGGGCGTCACCAGCGGCGCCGCGGCATAGAAGCGCACGGGTGGTTCACCCCTGACCACGGGATGCTGGGCCAGCAGGGGCTCGCTGCGCGTATCAGTCACCACCCAGGGATCGCTTGAACGGATGGTGGTGTCGCAGCTGGCGTCGGTGCGCGGGACTTCCAGGGTGCGGGCATCGAGACCCACGACAGACTTCACCCATTGGGCCTCCGGCCCGATGAAGGTGATCGCCGCCATCGGCGTCCCGCACAGGCGGGCCGCCAGCACCGTGAGGCCATCGAACTCCAGCTCCAGGCCGGCTCCCACGACCCGATAACTCAGCAGGGCGTCAAGCCGCCGACGTTCGTCATCCCCCATGCCTTGCACCGCGATATCCTTTGCAAACATGCAGCCGGTTGACCATACAGGGAAAACCTGAGGGGATAGGCGACGGGGTCGAAAATCTGCGACCTGGGGCGCATGACGCCGGCCGCCAGGGGGCCCCGGGGGTGCCAGGCCGCCTTGGTTGAGAGAGGGGGTGATGACTAAGCAACACACCTGCTGGAAGCCCGTCCACCGGCCCGGTCCGCACCGATATCGAGCTCACCCGGCCACGTAATGCCGTGGCCATCCTCGCCCACCGCTAAGCGGGTAAAGAAACGCCGATCATTGCAATCACGGCAACCGCTTTTGCCCTGTGCAACCTCCCTGACCAGGGCGTTCCGCCCGTGGACCCTGAGGCACGGATTTTCGGTGGCGGGTCCGCTGGTAAATTGGGTGGCCGCCATGATGCACTGGCCAGCCAGTCGCCGAAACCCGTCGCGCTGCACCAATACGGTGCTCGGCTCACATCTTCCCGTCCTCGTAGGCACCGCCGGCCCCGAGCAGCGCCATCAGCATCTAGTCGACAAAGATCTCCCGCAGAACCTCTGGCCGCTTCTTGGCCACCGTCAGCAGCGAGAGCGCCGCCCCCGAAGGCTTACGGCGTCCCTGTTCCCACTCCTGCAGGGTGCGGGTGGACACCCCCATTACCGTGGCGAACTTCTCCTGCGACAGCCCCACGCTCGCGCGCACGGCGTTAATCTCGGATACCTCGATCCGGTGCGTCCGGTGGGTGGCCTTCACACCGGCCTTGATTTCGCGCAGGCCGGCGCGGATCTCCGCGGCGATGTCCCGCTTAGCGTCGCGGGCGATGAGTTCCTTTGCGCTTAGCTTTGCCATGGGCCTTCTCCTTGAGTGTTGATTTCCTGATCGCCTGACCCGGGATCGTGCTGCGCTCGTTCTTCGCATACATGGTCACGAGCCAGACCTGGCCGTCGGCCAGCTGGTTGTAGTAGATCACCCTCACCCCGCCGCTCTTGCCGGCGCCAGGCAATGCCCAGCGCACCTTGCGGCAACCGCCCGAGCGTGGAACCACGTCTCCCGCCTCCGGATGCGCGGCCAGCCAGTGGCAGAAGTCGCCGAACTCGTCCGTCGTCCAGTAGTCCGGCCACAGCGCCGTGAAGGCTGCGGATTCGACGATGGTGAGAAGCATGGCTGGATTATCCGTCAATGACGGATATACGTCAATGACGGGGTGAAGTGTTCCAATGCCGCCCCGCCTACGAGGGCAACGGACCGTCGTCGCCAGGCCCTAGCGACGCAGCTTGGCGCCCCTGCTGCCAGGCCGCTGTGTTTATCCCAGCTTGGTCATCCGCGGACGCGGCTTCGCTACACCCCTGTGCTCTCAGTCGAGCCACAGGAGGGCTCTTGCATGACGACAACGCCGAGATTGCTCGGCCGCGGCACTGCCGCGGCCTCGGCCCTGCGGGCCCGCCGCGCGCTTCGCTTCGGCGTCCAACCCGGCGCATGGGCGCCGGGTTGTCGAACTCGGGACCCGTCACGATGCGCTGCATGGGGCGCAAGGGGTCCCTTACACGGCCATACGCGGAATTTTTGAAGATTGGTCGGAACGCCGAGATTCGAACTCGGGACCCCTTGCACCCCATGCAAGTGCGCTACCAGACTGCGCCACGTTCCGAACTGTTCCTGAACCTGCCGGCGCCGGGGGGAACCGGCGCGGGGGCGGGATTATAACGACTTTGGGCCGCCTGTCGCGCAAACCTTGAGCGACACGGGCCGGCACGGGCCGGCCAGCCGTCCGCCCTTGAAGCCTGCTACCGCCGCAGCAGCTTGAGGACTTCCTCCAGCTCCGCGCGCAGCTGGCGCACGATCTGCTGGCTCTGGCTGACGTCCACCCGCGCTTCCTCGCCCATGAGCTTGTTGCGCGCGCCGCCGATGGTGAAGCCCTGTTCGTACAACAGGCTGCGGATCTGGCGGATGACGATCACGTCCTGGCGCTGGTAGTAGCGCCGGTTGCCGCGGCGCTTGACCGGCTTGAGCTGCGGGAACTCCTGCTCCCAGTAGCGCAGCACATGCGGCTTGACGCCGCACAGGTCCGAGACCTCGCCGATGGTGAAATAACGCTTGCCCGGAATCGGCGGCAGCGTGTCGTTATTCTTTGGCTCCAACATAGGCTTCCACCCGCGCCTTCAGTTTCTGCCCAGGACGGAAGGTTACGACACGACGGGCCGTGATCGGAATCTCCTCGCCGGTCTTCGGATTGCGACCCGGGCGCTGGTTCTTGTCGCGCAGGTCAAAATTACCGAATCCGGACAGCTTCACCTGTTCCCCGTGGGAGAGCGCGGTGCGGACCTCCTCGAAAAACAGGTCCACAAGTTCACGGGCCTCGCGCTTGTTCAAGCCCAGCTGGTTGAACAGCGCCTCCGCCATCTCCGCCTTGGTGAGAGCCGCCATTGGGTTATTCCCTGATTGTCGCATCCAGGTGGGTACGCAGGTCCGCCACGATGGCCGCCACTGCGCCGTCCACGTCCTCATCGGTTAGGGTGCGAGCAATATCCTGAAAAATCAAGCCCAAAGCGATACTTTTTCTACCGGTTTCGATACCGGGGCCGCGATATACGTCAAATACACGCGCAATTCGCAGCAGGCCTGACCCGGCCACGGTAACACGCTCACGCAGGGTACTGAAAGTCACCGCCTCCGGCAGCACCACGGCGAGGTCCCGGCGCACCTGCGGGAAGCGGGAAATCTCCCGTCCGGCCGGCAGGCTGACCTGCAGCGCCTCGAAGTCCAGCTCGAACAGCACGGGCGTGTGGGTGAATCCCAGTTCGCGCACCAGCCGCGGATGCAATTCACCCAGCCAGCCGCGCGCAACACCCGCGCGCAACACCCGGGCCGTGCGGCCGGGATGCAGCAGTGGCAGCTGCGCTGCCTCGAACGTGCAGGCGCCCGACTGACCGGTTGCGGCCAGCAATGTCTCGACATCGGCCTTCACGTCATAAAAATCGACGCTGGCCTTGGCATCCAGCCCCCACTGCTCAGGCACTCGCCGGCCCAGTGCGACGCCCGCCAGGGAGTCGACTTCCGCGACCTGTCCGCCAGTGATCACGAACCGCGCGCCGCGCTCAAACAGGCGGATGCGGTCGGCCTGGCGCCGCTGGTTTTCCAGCGCGGTCTTCAACAGGCCGGGCCACAGTGAAACCCGCATGACGGAAAGATCCGAGGCAATGGCGTTGCCCAGGGCCAGCGTCTCCACGCCCGGAAACAGCTTTGCCTGCAAGTCCGGATCGGTGAAGGCGAAATTGATGCTCTCGTGCCAGCCGCGCGCCACCAGCGCCTCGAGCACGATGCGCTCGGGGGCCCGGGCTTCCTTGAGCGGCAGAAACACCTGGTTCGAGGCAGCCGGCTGCTCAGGAATGGCGCCGAACCCTTCGATGCGGGCCACTTCCTCGATGAGGTCGGCCTCGATGGTGATGTCGAAACGGTGCGGTGGCGGCGTGACCTGCCAGCCCTGCGGCAGCAGTTTCACATCCATCTGCAGCGCACGGAAGATCTGTATGACGCGCACATCGTCGATACCCACGCCCAGCAGGCGCCAGAGGCTCTCGCGGCGCAGGCGCACCGGCGGCCGCTGCGGTACATGGGCCCGGTCTTCGGTGACGACCACCGGCCCTGCGGTACCACCGGCGATGGCCAGCAGCAGCGCCGTGGCGCGTTCGATCGCCCGCTCCTGCCCCGAGGGGTCCACGCCGCGCTCGAAGCGCTGGCTGGCATCTGTGTGCAGCCCCAGGCGGCGGGCGCGGCCGGCGATGGCCGGGGGGGCGAAGTACGCGGACTCCAAGAAGATATCCGTGGTTGCGGCGCTGACAGCGGTGCGCTCGCCCCCCATGACGCCCGCAATGCCCACCGCGCCCGCACTGTCGGCGATCACCAGCATGTCCGGATCGAGCCGCACTTCGCGGCCATCGAGCAGAACCAGGGGCTCACCCGCATTGGCCAGCCGCGCATCCAGGCCACCCTGGACCTTGCCCAGGTCGTAGGCGTGCATCGGCTGGCCGAGTTCCAGCAGCACGTAGTTGGTGACGTCGACGCCGGGACTGATGGAACGTACGCCGGCGCGGCGCAGCCGCTCGCGCAGCCACACCGGGCTGCGGGCGCTGTTGTCGATGCCGCGGATGACGCGGCCCACCAGGCGCGGACAGGCCTGGGGTGCCGCCAGAGTCACGGTCAGGCGCTCGTCGAGCCTGGCCTGCTGTGCCGTCACCTGCTGCGGCCCCTTGATCATGCCGCCGGTCAGCGCCGACACCTCGCGCGCTACCCCCAGGATGGACATGGCGTCGCCGCGGTTGGGCGTCACGTTCAGTTCGAGGATGCGGTCCTCGAGTGCAAGGTACTCCCGCACGGCCTGCCCCACGGGCGCATCGGCCGGGAATTCAATGATGCCCTCGTGGGCTTCCGACAGACCCAGCTCCCGCGCCGAGCACAGCATGCCGGCGGACTCCACGCCGCGCAGCTTCGCGGCGCCGATTGGGGCGGGGTTGCCGGGCAGCTGCGCGCCAACCGTCGCCAGCGCGGTGCGCAGGCCGGCGCGCGCATCGGGGGCACCGCAGACGATCTGCAGCGGTGCGCCGCCCGCATTGACCTTGCACACGCGCAGCTTGTCCGCCTGCGGGTGCGGCACGGCCTCCAGGATCTCAGCCACGACGACACCGGTGAAGTCGGGGGCGGCCGGCAGCACCGCTTCAAGCTCGAAGCCGGCCATGGTCAGGCGCGAACCCAGCTCGCCCGCCTCCCACGGCAGGTCCACCCACTCACGCAGCCATGAATACGGGACTTTCATTGTTGTTCGGCCTGCATCGCGCTAGAACGCCGGGAACTGTTAGAGGAAACGCAGGTCGTTCTCGAAGAACAGGCGCATGTCGTTCACCCCGTAGCGCAGCATGGCCAGGCGATCGATGCCGGCGCCGAAGGCATAGCCGGTGAAGCGCTCCGGGTCCACGCCCGCCGCCGCCAGGACGTGCGGATGCACCATGCCGCAACCTGCGACTTCCAGCCAGGTGGTGTGCTTGCAGACGCGGCAGCCCTTGGCGTTGCAGAACACGCAGGACATGTCGACTTCCGCGGAAGGCTCGGTGAAGGGAAAGTACGAGGGACGCAGGCGCATGGCCAGGTCGCGTTCAAAGAACGCCTCCACGAAGCCATGCAGGATGGCCTTGAGGTTGGCGAAGCTGATGCCCTCGCCCACCACCAGGCCTTCTATCTGGTGGAACATCGGCGAGTGCGTCATGTCCGCGTCGTTGCGGTACACGCGACCCGGCGCAATCACCGCCAGCGGCGCGCCGCGCGCCAGCAGCGAACGGATCTGCACCGGCGAAGTATGCGTGCGCAGCAACCGGCCGTCGGGGAAGTAGAAGGTGTCGTGCATCGCCCGCGCCGGATGGTTGGCGGGGATGTTGAGCGCCTCGAAGTTGTGGAAATCGTCTTCGATTTCCGGACCCGAGGCGACATCGAATCCGGCGCTGCGAAAGATGGCCTCGATGCGCAGCCGTGCGCGGGTCACCGGGTGCAGCGAACCGCGACCCTCCCCGCGCCCCGGCAGCGTGACATCGATGCAGCCCGCCGCGAGCTGTCGCTCGTCTTCCAGCCGTTCAAGCTCCGCGCGCCGGGCTTCCAGCGCCTCCTGCACGCGGACCTTGGCTGCATTGATGCGCGCGCCGGCCGCCGCACGCTCGGCCGGGGGCAGGCTCCCGAGCGACTTCAACTGCTCGGTGAGACTGCCCTTCTTGCCCAGCCAGCGCACCCGGCACTCATCGAGTTCGGGCAGGTCGGCGCACGCGCCGGCCTCGCGCAACGCCTGCTCGACTGCGGACGCGAGATCACTCACGTCGGTCACCCAAAGCGCCTGGGCCGGCGGGCTCAGGCCGCGATGCCGAGGGCCTTCCTGGCCTGCTGTGCGATCGCGCCGAAGGCGGCCGCATCATTCGCGGCCACATCCGCCAGGATCTTGCGGTCGATGGTGACGCCGGCCTTGTTCAGGCCGTTGATCAGCACGCTGTACGACAGGCCGTGCAGGCGCGCCGCGGCATTGATGCGTGTGATCCACAGGGCGCGGAACTCGCGCTTCTTGGCGCGGCGGTCGCGGTACGCGTACTGACCCGCCTTGATGACCGCCTGCTTGGCGGCGCGATAGATCTTGCGACGGGCATTGTAGTAGCCCCTCGCCTTGCCCAGAACCTTGTTATGCCGGGCTCGCGCCGTCACACCACGCTTGACTCGTGCCATGGATTTTCTCCGTTATGCGGCGCGGCTGCTCTGAGCGCGCCTGCGCAATTGCTGTTGGGGTAGCCTGAAAAAGCTGCTGCTTACAGGTGCGGGAGCAGCGCCGGCAGACGGCCGACATCGCTCTCGTGCACCAGGCTGCTGCCGCCCGAACGCATATGACGCTTGAGCTTACGGGTCTTGTGACCGAGGTTGTGGCGGCGGCCGGCTGCGTAGGCCTTGTAGCCCTTGGCAGTCTTGCGAAAACGCTTGGCCGCGGCCCGGTTGGTCTTCAACTTGGGCATGTCTTTACTCCTGTTTGTGTAGCCCCGCTCACAAGGCTTCCCTTTCGGGACCTGCTCGCGGGCGAACACCGGACCGGGGGGCTTCAAGGCCGCCCCTGCCGCGGTGTTACTTCTTCTTCGGCCCTATGACCATGATCATCTGCTTGCCTTCCATCATCGGGTTCTGCTCGATCACGCCATGCTGGGCAAGATCGGCTGAAACCCGGGCCAGAAGCCTGCGCCCGATGTCCTGGTGGGCCATCTCTCGGCCACGGAACCGCAGGGTTACCTTGGCCTTGTCTCCTTCAGTCAGGAAGCGGATCAGATTACGCAGCTTGACCTGGTAATCGCCCTCCTCCGTACCAGGCCGGAATTTGACTTCCTTGACCTGGATCTGTTTCTGCTTGCGCTTCGCCGAATGGGCCTTCTTGTTCTGCTCGAACAGGAACTTCCCATAGTCCATGACACGCACAACCGGCGGTTCCGCCGTGGGCGACACTTCCACCAGGTCCATTCCTGCCGCGGAGGCCATGTCGAGAGCCTCGAAACGTGACATGACACCGGCCTGGGAGCCGTCCGCTGCGATCACGCGCAGCTGAGGCGAGGTGATCTCTTCGTTGCGCCGGACGCGCTTGGATGCGATAGCGATGCGTCAGTCCTCCAAAGTTGTACGCCCACGGGTATCGAGCTCGACCTGCAGGCGTTCCAGGAACGTCTCTACAGACATCGTGCCCAGGTCCTTGCCACTCCGTGTACGTACTGCAAGCTGGTTCGCAGCAACTTCTTTGTCGCCGACGACCAATAGGTATGGGACACGCTGCAGCGTGTGCTCGCGGATCTTACGGCCGATCTTTTCATTGAGCAAGTCGGCAATGGCGCGAACCTCATGTTTCTTAAGTACTTCCAATACTTTAGTTACATAATCCGCCTGGCGCTCGGTAATGTTGAGCACCGCCACCTGCTCCGGAGCCAGCCAGGTGGGCAGCCGCCCTGCATGGTGTTCGATCAGAATGCCGATGAACCGCTCCATCGAGCCCACGATGGCCCGGTGCAGCATGACAGGCACATGGCGGCCGGAATCGGCGCCGACATATTCCGACCCGAGCCGGCCCGGCATCATGAAATCGACCTGGATCGTGCCCAGCTGCCAGGTGCGGCCGATCGCATCCTGCAGGTGATATTCGATCTTCGGACCGTAAAATGCGCCCTCGCCCGGCAGTTCCTGCCAGGCTACGCCACAGGTCGTCAAAGCCGCGCGCAGCGCGCTTTCGGCCTTGTCCCAGGTCGCGTCGGTGCCCAGGCGCTTGTCGGGGCGCAGCGCGATCTTGATCTGGATGTCGGTGAAACCGAAATCAGCATAGACCCTGAGCGCCTGCTGATGAAAAGCGGTGACCTCGGACTCGATCTGCTCTTCCGTGCAGAAGATGTGGCCATCGTCCTGCGTGAAGCCACGTACGCGCAGGATGCCGTGCAGCGCGCCGGAAGGCTCGTTGCGGTGGCAGGCACCGAACTCGCCGTAGCGGATCGGCAGCTCATTGTGGCTGTGCAGGGTGTGATTGAAGACCTGGATGTGGCCCGGGCAGTTCATCGGCTTGAGCGCATAGGTGCGCTTCTCCGACTCGGTGAAGAACATGTTCTCCTTGTAGTTGTCCCAGTGGCCGGACTTCTGCCACAGCGACACATCGAGCACCTGCGGGCAGCGCACTTCCTGGTAGCCGCTGGCACGATAGACGCCGCGCATGTACTGTTCGACCGCCTGCCAGATGGCCCAGCCCCTGGGATGCCAGAACACCAGGCCGGGGCCCTCTTCCTGCACATGGAACAGGTCCTGCTCGCGACCGATGCGGCGGTGATCGCGCTTTTCGGCCTCCTCCAGGCGATGCAGGTATTCGTCCAGCTGCTTCTTGTCCGCCCAGGCGGTGCCATAGATGCGCTGGAGCATTTCATTGCGGGAGTCCCCGCGCCAGTAGGCGCCGGCGACCTTGGTCAGCTTGAAGGCCTTGAGCCTGCCGGTCGAGGGCACGTGCGGACCACGGCACAGGTCCACCCAGTCGCCCTGGCCGTAGAGGGAGATCTGCTCCCCGGCCGGGATGCCGGCGATGATCTGCGCCTTGTAATGCTCCCCCAGGGCCTTGAAGTATTCCACGGCCGCATCGCGCGCCATGACACGCCGCGTGATCGTTTCATCCTGCTCCGACAGCTGCGTCATGCGCGCCTCGATGGCGGCAAGGTCCTCGGTGGTGAAGGCACGCGTGTAGGAGAAGTCGTAGTAGAAGCCGTCGTCGATCACCGGGCCGATGGTGACCTGGGCCTCGGGGAACAGCTGCTTGACCGCCTGCGCCAGCAGGTGCGCGCTGGAATGACGGATGATTTCCAGGCCAGCCGCATCCTTCGCGGTGACGATGGCGAGGGCAACGTCGCGGTCGATCACGTGCGAGGTGTCCACCAGCCTGCCGTCCACGCGGCCGGCCAGGGCCGCCTTGCGCAGGCCGGCGCCAATGCTGGCGGCCACTGCATCCACCGTCACGGGATGATCGAACTGGCGCTGACTGCCGTCAGGTAATGTCACGACGGGCATGGCGGCTCCCCTTGGGCACCCTGATATGAAAAAGGCGTCCGCGAAAACCACGGACGCCCTCGGCCCGATGAAAACCACGCCTTCAGCGGGCTGGCAAACTGGTAGGCGCGAGTGGGATCGAACCACCGACCACCACCATGTCAAGGTGATGCTCTACCACTGAGCTACGCGCCTATAACTTTTAGAAAAATTACTACAACCTATCAATTTATGCAAGCCAAAATCCATTTCAGC
>DAIDKA010000104.1 GCA_027451085.1 Gammaproteobacteria bacterium | reverse complement strand
CCACGGAGCTTATTATGCTCCTTTGATCCCGCCCCATCGTGAAAAAGCTTCTCGCAAAACAAGCTTTGCGGCCGAGCGCCATCCACAATGCCGATGGCTCCTATTATATAGGCCTGTCTACGGTGGCGGTAAAGCTCCGTAGCTGTCTTCGGTGTACGCAGATGTGCAGTCTGTCACACCGGCTCCATGCCGTAGCGACGTTTCACCCCGGCCGCGGCTGGTTGCTGCATGAAGGTCAGCAGGGCGCAGGCGGCCTCGTTCTGGCTGCTGTTGACGCTCACACCCCCGCAGAACGTGGTTACGGTCTGGATCGGCTCCGGTAGCGGCCCCAGCACCTGGATACCGGGGACGTTGAGCAGTTCCGACAGCTGCTGGAAGCCCAGCGCTGCCCTGCCCTGGGCCACCAGCTGCCCCACAGCAATGCCCGGCGGGGGCACCACGATGCGCGGGCGCACCGCTTCCAGGATGCCCCAGCGGTCAAACAGTTTTTCCAGGTACACCCCGGATGGGCCGGTGGAATAACTCAGCGCAGCAGCGGCCAGCACCGCCGCACGCACCTCGTCCTCGGTGCCGATGGCGGGCCGGGCCGCGCCCTCGCGCACCGCGACGGCCACGCCGGACTTGACCAGGTCGAAGCGCCGGGCGGCGAGACTCCCTCCGGCAATCAGCTTGTCGATGGCCGCGTCGGACAGCACCACCACATCGGCGGGCTCCCCCGCGGCGATGCGCCTGGCCACCTCCACCCCTCCGCCGGCCTCGCAGTTCACGGCCTGGCCGGTGGTCCTGGTAAAGGCGGTGGCGAGTTCCGCCAGCACCTCCCGGGCGGCCATGGACGACAGCAGTTTCAGGGCAGTGGTCATACCGGATCTTCTTGTCAGGTGGGATTCAGAAAGGATAGTCGATACCCGTGAACACTGCGGCCCCCTCACTGCCGTAGCCGATATCGACATAACCCACCACCGACGGACGGGCGATGCCCCGGAAACCCACGCCCGCCACAGGATGCAGGCTGGTAAAGGGATCGTCGGTACCGTGGGAAAACACACGCCCCGCGTCCACAAAGGGGGTCACTTCGATGTCCACGTGCGTCGCGCTTACGTCGAAGCTGAACGTCTGGTGGCGCCATTCCACGGTGGTGGAGAGGGAGTCGCGGCCGTAGAAGCGGCCTGCGCCATAGCCGCGCAGCAGCTGTTCGCCGATGTCGCTGTTCGCGCCACCCAGGCTCGACAGCGCCCAGAACGGCACGTTGTCTGTGGTGGGCATGTAGCGGATTGCAAAATGCGTGGCCAGGATGTCGAGCGGGCTGAACCTGATGTAGTTGCGCCCGTCGAGACCGGCCTCGCTGTAGCTGGAATTGAACGGGAAATCGCCATGGCTGGCCACGCCCGCGTACACCACCCATTTGGCACCCCGGGTCGGCACGGTGGGATCGTCCCGGGTGTCGTAGACCAGCGCGAAGCGGTTCAGCACCAGGTCGGTGTTCCCCAGCCCGTGGAGCCCGGGGAACAGCACCTGGATGGAGGGAATGCCGGAAAGTGTTCCCGGCAGCACGTCCATGTGCTTGGCGCGCAGCGTGTACTGCAGCTGCCAGGTGTGGTTGAAGTTGTAGCCGGCAATGGCCTGCGCCATCGACTGCGAGGCCGTGTAATTGGTCTGGTTCGAGTACAGGGATTTGTTGCCGAAGCCGAAGAAGCGGTCCGTGCCGCTGCGGTCATACACCAGGCTGGTGGCGATCGACCAGTTCGTCTCGCGGTTGCGCCCGAACTCGTACTCCGAATCGAAGCCGCGCTCCACGCGCTGCTTGATGCTCGCCACCACCGACCACTGCTCGTCCGAGGAGGGGTAGGAAAAGATGCGAAAGTCCGTGCCGACGCCGAAATTCGGGTTGTAGGTCAAGTCTGGCGCGATGATGCGGTTGATCTGCTGCTGGTCGTTGCTGTGCAGCCAGGTGGGCAGCACGCCCAGGGTCACTCCGCTGTTGGGGTCGGCGTCGATCACGGGCACCGGAATCACCGGCCAGCTGGTGACGTCGTACCACTTGCCCGGCGCCTGATCCGGCGGCGTCGGCGCGGGCGGGATCACCTCCGCCACGGCCGGATCAGACACGGTATCGGCGCCCGCAGCGTCGGCCGCCCAGCCCGGCGCGCCCCGCAGGAGCAGCGCCACGGCCAGGGCGGACAGGCTGGCCTTCAGGCCGTGTGCAGGCAACGCGGGGGATGGCATGGATTGATCATTCTAGGTATTGGCGGCACATGCTGGCAACCGCACAGGACACGCCGCAGAATGCGCGTCATATGAACAAGATTTTCATTTGCGCGGATTCGCTGCTGAGTGACTCACTGGAACTCGGCCACAAAGTCGCGCGCAGCGGCTTCAGGCCCACCTGGCTGGTGGGCATGTGGCGCGGCGGTGCGCCCATCGGCATCGCCGTGCAGGAGGTCCTGGACTTCCACGGCATCCACACCGATCACATCGCCATCCGCACCTCCGCCTACGCGGGCATCGACAGCCCGGAGAGAAAGGTCCGTGTACACGCCATCGACTACCTGGTCTCGCGCCTGGAGGCGCAGGACCGGCTGCTGCTGGTGGACGACGTATTCGACTCCGGCCGCAGCATCGAGGCGGTGCTGGACAGCCTGCAGCAGCGCTGCCGGCGCAACATGCCGGAGCAGGTCCGCACCGCCACCGTGTACTACAAGCCCGCGCGCAACCGCAGCCAGATCAGGCCCGATTACTGCATTCACGAGACCTCGGACTGGCTGGTGTTCCCGCACGAGCTGCGCGGCCTGTCGCGCGAGGAAATCCTCGCCAACAAGCCGGTGACCCCGGCGTTTTTCGACCTTTGAGTCAGTAATGCGGGGGCCGCTCGTCCTCGGGACGGCGGGCAGGTTCGGCGCCCTGCGCAGCATCCAACCGCTCGGCAAGCGCCTTCAGGCGTTCGCGCAGTTGGTCGAGTTCCCGGTGCTGGCGGTAGACCACGTCCGACAGTTCGGCGTTGGCCTGCTCCAGCCAGGCGATCTTCAGTTCCAGGCGTTCCAGGGTTTCCGCATCCATCGATACATTGTAGGAGGTCAGGCCGCAAAATGTCCGTTGGAGGGGCGTGCGCGCCAGGGAAGGCGCGCTCCGAGCCACACGGA
>DAIDKA010000103.1 GCA_027451085.1 Gammaproteobacteria bacterium | reverse complement strand
CCTGCCTTGAGCCGACCCAGCGTGGTGACCTCCTGGGTGTGCGGAATGAGACTCACCCCGAAACGCGCCCCTTCAACTTCATTGACCGTGAGGCTCACCCCGTCGATGGCCACCGAGCCCTTGCGGGCGACATAACGGGCGAGATCAGAGGGCACCTCGAAAGTCAGGCGCAACGAGCGTGCATCCCCTGTCTGCACCAGCACCCTCGCAATGCCGTCCACATGCCCGGACACCAGATGTCCACCCAGAGGGTCACCGGCGCGCAGCGCCGGCTCCAGGTTCACCGGCGAACCCGTGGCCAGGTCCCCCAGCGTCGTCAGCGCGAGCGTCTCCCGCGACAGGTCTGCCTCAAACACCTGCTGCTGCAGGCTGATGACGGTCAGGCAGCAGCCCTGCACGCAGATGCTGTCGCCAATGGCGGTGCGCGACAGGTCGAGATTGCGCACCCGGATGCCCATGCGCAGGTCCCCGCCACGGGGGCTGAGCGATTCAATCTGTCCCACATCCTGGACTATGCCGGTGAACATTATTTGAAACCTCGCAACCGCAGCCTGAGATCGGGACCGATGCGGGCAACCTCATGCAGCGCGAACCGCGGTGCTGCATCCAGCGACGCCAGTGCCGGCAGGTCCGCCAGCGGCCGCGCCTGCGGCCCCAGCAGCATGGGCGCCACGTACAGCAGCAGTTCGTCCACCACCCCGGCCTGCAGCAGCGGGCCGGCCATGCGCGCCCCGGTCTCGGCGAACACCTCGTTCACACCCTCGGTCGCCAGGTGCCGCATGACAGCGGCAAGGTCCAGCCGCCCGCGCTCATCCCCCGGCACTTCGATCACCCGCGCACCCGCCTGCTCCAGGGCCGCACGCCGCTGCGCATCGCGGCTGCCGGCATAAATCCAGACACCCTGCGCGCCCTGGAACAGCCGCGCATGCGGCGGCGTACGCAGGTGGCCGTCGAGCACCACGCGCAGCGGCTGGCGGCTGGCGCCGGGGAGCCGCACGCTCATGCGCGGATCATCCGCCACCACCGTACCGGCGCCGGTCATCATCGCGGCGCTCGCGGCACGCCAGCGCTGCACATCCTCGCGCGCCTGCTCCGACGTCAGCCAATGGCTGACGCCGTTCGCCAGCGCCGTGCGGCCGTCCAGGCTCATGGCGAGCTTCAACCGTACAAACGGCAGACCCCGTGACATGCGCTTGAGGTAGCCCTCGTTCAGCTCGGCGGCCTGCGTCGCCAGCACACCGGCGTCCACCCGGATGCCCGCGGCCCGCAGCTGCGCCGCACCGCCGCCACTGACCCTGGGGTCCGGATCAGAGGTCGCCAGCACCACCCTGGCGATGCCCGCGGCAATCAGTGCCTCACTGCAGGGCGGGGTGCGGCCGTGGTGGCAGCACGGCTCCAGTGTCACGTAGGCCGTCGCGCCGCGCACGTCCGCGGTAGCGGCGCGCAGCGCCGCCACTTCCGCATGCGGACCTCCGGCCCGCTCGTGCCAGCCCTCGGCAACGACGGTGCCGGCCTGCACGATGACGCAGCCCACGCGCGGGTTCGGCTGGGTGGTGTTCAGCCCCCGGCGCGCCAGCTCCAGTGCGCGCCTCATGAAACGGATGTCAGCAGCTTCATCAATGATCACGAACGGTTCACCTGCCCTTCATGCGCCAGTCACTTGCCGGTCTTGCCCGGGCCCGCGACCGGGACCACGACTGGACTCGCACCCGGCAGCAGCGGCAGCTGGTCACTGCGGGGCGCGCCAGGCCGTTCGTCACGCCGCCGGGGAGCCTTGAGCTTCTCGATCTCCGTGTTGAAAGCTTCCAGATCCTGGAAGCTGCGGTAGACCGACGCGAAGCGCACATACGCCACCTCATCCAGGTGCCGCAGTTCGTCCATCACGAGTTCGCCCACGGCGCGGGACTGCACCTCGCGCTCGCCCAGGCTGCGCAGCCTGTGGCAGATGCGTTCGACGGCGGCGTCGATGGCCTCACTGCCCACCGGGCGCTTTTCCAGCGCCTTCACCATCCCGCTGCGCAGCTTGGCCTCGTCGAAGGGCTGACGGATGCGGTCGGACTTGATCACCACGGGCATGATCAGCTCCGCCGTCTCGAACGTCGTGAAGCGCTCACCGCAGGCCAGGCACTCGCGCCGGCGGCGGATCTGCCGCCCTTCGCCCGCCAGGCGCGAATCAGTGACCTTGGTCTCCTCGTGGCCGCAGAAGGGACAGTACATGCGCTATCCCCGCAACCTTCCTCAGTCGCCGTACACCGGGAACCGCCGGCACAGTTCGAGCACCCGGGGCTTGACCGAGGCAATGGCCGCCTCCGAACCATTGGCGTCGAGCACCTCGGCCACGAGGTCCGCCACCAGCTCGATTTCCGGGACCTTGAAGCCGCGGGTGGTCGAGGCCGGCGTGCCGATGCGGATGCCGCTGGTGACGGTCGGCGGGCGCGGATCCTTCGGCACCGCGTTCTTGTTCACCGTGATATTGGCGGCCCCCAGCGCGGCATCAGCCTCCTTGCCGGTGATGGTGCGGCCCACCAGGTCCACCAGGAACAGGTGGTTGTCCGTGCCGCCGGAAACGATGCGGAAGCCATGCTGCATCAGCCGCGCGCTCATGGCGCGGGCATTGTCCAGAATCTGGCGCTGATATTCGTTGAACTGCGGCTGCAGCGCCTCCTGGAACGCCACCGCCTTGGCGGCGATGACGTGCATCAGCGGACCGCCCTGGGTCCCGGGGAACACCATTGAATTGAGTTTCTTGGTGATTTCGGCGTTCTCACGAGCCAGGATCAGGCCGCCGCGCGGGCCGCGCAGGGTCTTGTGCGTGGTGGTCGTGACGACATCGGCAAAGGGCAGCGGGTTCGGATAAAGACCCGCGGCCACCAGGCCCGCCACGTGCGCCATGTCCACGAACAGCAGCGCACCGACGCTCTTTGCGATCTGTTCGAAGCGCGCCCAGTCGATGACACGCGAGTAGGCTGAGAACCCGGCCACGATCATCGCCGGCTTTTCGGTCTGCGCCAGCCGCTGCACTTCGTCGTAGTCGATCTCGCCGTTCTCGCCGCGCACGCCGTACTGCACCGAGCGGTACAGCTTGCCGGAAAAGTTCACCTTGGCGCCGTGGGTCAGGTGACCGCCATGATCCAGGCTCATCCCCAGGATGGTGGCACCGGTCGGCACCAGCGCGAAATACACGGCGGCATTGGCCTGGGAGCCCGAATGCGGCTGCACGTTGACCCAGGCGGCGCCGAACAACTTCTTCGCGCGGTCGATCGCCAGCTGCTCGGCAATGTCCACGTACTCACAGCCACCGTAGTAGCGCTTGCCGGGATACCCTTCAGCGTACTTGTTGGTCAGGACCGACCCCTGGGCCTCGAGCACCCGGGGACTGGTGTAGTTCTCGGAAGCGATCAGCTCGATGTGCTCTTCCTGGCGCTGGTTCTCGCGCTGGATGACGGACCAGAGATCGAGGTCGACGTTGGCGATCGTGGACAGGGTGCGGTCAAACATGGTTGGCAGTCCTCTTCAAGCGAAGTCCTCGGAGGGTTCGAGCGCATGCGCGCGGCACACGACCCCGAAGCTG
>DAIDKA010000102.1 GCA_027451085.1 Gammaproteobacteria bacterium | reverse complement strand
CGGCGTATCGCCGAACTGCGGATCGCTGACCGTGAGCACGCCGCTGTCGTCGATCGTGCCGATCACCGCAAACGGGCAGCGCTCGCGTGCGGCAATGGCGGCGAAGCGCTGCAGGCCGTCCGGCTGCAGCGCCAGCACGTAGCGCTCCTGCGCCTCGTTGCACCAGATCTCCAGCGGCGACATGCCCGGCTCACTGCTGGGCACATCACGCAGGTTCACACGGGCGCCGCGGGCGCTGTGGGCCACGGCCTCGGGCACGGCATTGGACAGGCCGCCGGCACCAACGTCGTGGATCAGCGCAATGGGGTTCTCATCCCCCAGCGCCCAGCAGCGGTCGATGACCTCCTGCGCCCGGCGTTCGATCTCGGGATTGCCGCGCTGCACGGAGGCGAAGTCGAGTTCCGCGTGGCTCGCGCCGCTCGCCACCGAGGAAGCAGCACCGCCACCCAGACCGATCAGCATGGCGGGTCCGCCCAGCACCACGAGCGCGGCGCCCACCGGCACCTCGCCCTTGTCCACATGCGGGCGGCGGATGTTGCCCAGGCCACCGGCGATCATGATGGGCTTGTGATACCCGCGCACGCGATCAGGCGCATCACCCACTGCATGCTGCTCGAAGGTGCGGAAGTAACCGCAGATGTTCGGGCGGCCGAACTCGTTGTTGAAGGCTGCCGCGCCGATGGGACCCTCGATCATGATGTCGAGCGCAGAGGCGATGCGATCGGGTTTGCCAATGCTCGCCTCCCATGGCTGGGTGAATCCGGGGATGCGCAGGTGCGAGACCGAGAAACCCGCCAGGCCCGCCTTGGGCTTGGAACCGCGCCCCGTCGCGCCCTCATCGCGGATCTCGCCGCCCGAACCGGTGGCTGCGCCGGGGAACGGGGAAATCGCCGTCGGATGGTTGTGGGTCTCCACCTTCATCAGGATGTCGATGGGTTCGTACACGCCCCGGTACACAGCCGTCGCAGGGTCCGGGAAATAGCGCGTACCCTCGTGACCTTCCATCACGGCGGCGTTGTCCTTGTACGCCGACAGGATGCCCGCGGGGGCCCTGACATGCGTGTTGCGGATCATCGCGAACAGGGACTTGTCCTGCGCTTTGCCATCGATGGTCCAGCTGGCATTGAAGATCTTGTGGCGACAGTGCTCCGAATTGGCCTGCGCAAACATCATCAGCTCGACGTCCGTCGGGTCGCGGCCCAGTCGGCCGAATGCCGCCACCAGGTAGTCGACCTCGTCGGCGGCCAGCGCAAGCCCCAGTTCGGCATTGGCCTTTTCCAGCGCCGCGCGCCCACCTGCGCGCAGGTTCACCCGCTCCACCCCATGAGGCACGGACTCACTGAACAGCAGTGACGCCTGCCCCGCATCCTCCAGGGTCATTTCCGTCATGCGGTCGAACAGTGCCGCCACGACCCGCGCCAGCGCCGGACGCGGCAGCGGCCTGACAGCACCGATCTCGTAGCGGATGCCGCGCTCGATGCGGCGGACGCCGGCAAGACCGCACACCCGGGCAATGTCCGTGGCCTTGCTCGACCAGGGTGAGATGGTGCCGGCACGCGGCACCACCAGCACCGCATGCGTCGCCCTGGCTGCCAGCGGCTCATCCTGCATGCGCGGCCCGTAGCGCAGCAGTTCTTGGAGCACAGTGCGCTGCGATGCCGACAACCCGGAATCGGCATCGACGAAATGCACGTAGTGTGTGCGCACCCCCGCGACATCGGGCTCGATCGCACGCAGACGCTCGATGAGTTTTTGGATGCGGAAGCTGGAAAGTGCGGGACTGCCTTCGACCTGGAGCATCAGTTGCGTCATTGCCTACTTGCGAGACGGGTCGCCCGCCGGATTCGAGTACATGGGCACGGGAAAGGGCGTGACATTGCCGCCTTCCAGGGAGGTGATCTTCGCGGTCCCCTGCTTCTTGACCTCGTCGATACGCAGGACCGAGTGCAAGGGCAGGTAGCTGCGGCTGACCCCCTCGAATTCCGTCTTGATCCTTTCCTCGGCCGGATCGAGCACCACCGTGCCACGCTCACCGAACACGATGCCCTCGACCTCGATGAAGCCGAACAGGCTGCCGTGGCTGACATTGCGGGCGTATACCTCGTATACCTTGCCCTGGTTGACGAACAGGATCTTGAAAATGTGACTGGTTGCAGCGGGCATAATCTGGGTATCTGTTAGTTTCAGCGGCCATTATAGGTCCCCGAATGGCGCTGCAACTACGCATCATAAGTGATCATCGGCGGCAGCTGGGGGGCTGGGCCACCCTGGTGCTGCACTCCCATGGTGCGACCATTGGTCGCGCCTCGGACAATTACTGGGTTTTGCCGGACCCGCAGCGTTATGTCTCGGCCCACCATGCCCGGGTGCAATACCGGGACGGTCTGTACCTGCTGGAGGACATCAGCACCAACGGCGTCTACGTCAACGACGACACCCGGCCGGTGGCCGCAGTGGGCGCGCATGCGCTGCAGAACGGCGACCTGATCCGCATGGGGGAATACCAGCTCATCGCCATGCTGGAACCGGAACCGACAAGGACGCAGCCCCAGGCTGAAACCACCCTTGCTGCAACCCCCCAACCGCGGCCGGAGGGATCATCGATCCAGGTGCTCGCCCTGCCATCGCAGGTGGAGGTGGTCCGGGGCGTAGTCCCCGGGGGGGATGCCGACCTCGATGCCTCACTGAACCTCGATGAACTGCTGTCCGTGGATGCCGTCAAGGCTGCACAGCAGTCCACGAACCGGGGCGATGCCATGGACGGCCCGCCTGCGACGGCGCCGGTCGCAGACACCGGCTCGGGCCCGGCCATCACCGGCACTCCCATGCGGCTGTCGGCCCTGATCGCCGACGCCGAGGACTCCCATACTGAGCGGCGCGCGCTGGCCCAGCGCATCGCCCGCCTGGCACGCGCCGCCGAACGGGCCCAGGAGCGACACGCCCAGGCACAGCCCCAGACCTCTGACCTCGCCAGCGGCCTGGCCGCCTTCTGCAAGGGCGCTGGTATCGACCCTGCGACCCTGCCCGCGGACGCGCAGAATTCCCTGCTGCACCTGGCAGGATTGCTGTTCCGCGAGACCCTGCTGGGGCTGAAAGATCTGGAACGCGTGCGCCGCGACGGCGCCGCCCGGCTGGGCATTGCGCTGCCCGAGGACACAGCGGCAAAGGAGGCCGATGACACCCGGCCTTCGCTGGCGCGCATGACCGTGGAGGAGGCGCTGACCGGTCTGCTGGCGCAGCACCAGGGCCGGCGACTCGACGCCGTCCAGTGGCTGCGCGACACCCTGGAGATGGCCCGCCGTCACGACGAGGCGGCGTGGGCGGCCATGCAGCTGGCCTTCACCCAGTTCATCGCCCGGCTCGACCCCGTGGAGCTCGAAAACCGCTTCCAGCGAGGCCTGCACAAGCCCCAGGGCGCGGAAGGCCGCTACTGGCACCTGTTCGGCGAGTTCTATCGCAGCATCACCGAAATGCCGGGCGGGCAGCTGCCGCACACGTTCACCGAGGCCTTCATAAACGCCTACCGGGACATCGGCGGCAGGAAACCTTGAGCGCCTAAGTGGTCTTGCCACAGCGCGCCAGCACCTCGCGCAGGTCGCGGATGGGCGGGAAAACCTCGTTGTTCCAGTCCCCGCCCTGGGCCTCGTACGCGCGCTGCTCGTACTCCACGATTTCCTTGTCTTCGCGGAAGATATTTTCCGTGAACCGCGTGACAAAGGGCCAGACGGCGTGGATCAGGCCGGGGACAGGCGGCTTCTTGACCGACAGATAGCCAAAAGTGCGGTTGCTGCGCTGCTCGGCATCCAGCGGCGTGTAGCCCAGCCATACGCTGAGCACCGGATCGTCCTTGTCGGCATCGATGTCGCGGCCCACCCAGACCTTGAGACTCTGGTAGGGATAGTCGGTGCGGATGCGCATGTGGTCGGAGAAGTCACCCTTCTTCTGCTGGCGACTGCGCATCAGGTCGACGATGACCCTCTCGCCCGCGGACTGGCGACCGCCCTGGCGGCTGAAGCTGTATTCAACCTGCGCCCAGTTGTCACCGTGCTGGCGGCCGAGGCACATGGCCTTGATGGCTCCCATCTGCCTGCGGTGCATGAACTGGTGGTTCATGTCGAACAGGTTCTCGTGCATGAACGTGTAGTGGCAGGCCACTTCCCGGTTCAGCTGGCGGGTCTTGTAGGCCTTGTTGGCGAAGGCGCCCAGTGTCGCCGGACGGCGCGCGTCCGCCAGGGCCGGATTGCCGGGGAAAACGAACAGCAGGTTGTCGATCTCATGGACGGGATAGGCCTTCACCCCGTTGGGCAGCCGGTCCCTGCCCAGGTAGGGTACGTCCACGCACGCGCCGGAACCATCATAAGACCAGCCATGGTAGTGGCACTTGAGCTGCTCGCCGCACACCACGCCCATGTGCAGGGGCACCTGCCTGTGGGCACAGCGATCCTCCAGGGCGAAGGCCCGCCCGCCGCTCGAGCGATACAGCACGACCGGCTCACCGGCAAACCGCCGGCCCAGTGTCTTGCCAGGCTTGAGCTCGTCCGACCAGCACAACGGGTACCAGTGATCCGGATGCGCGCCAATACGGCGCAGATCGAAGGCGTTGGGCGAGTTCGCAAGAGCGGCTTCACTCATCTTCAGTCACGCTGCACGGGCTGGCGCCCGCCTTCCTTAGCTGGCCTGGGTGGGTCGGGAGCATAGCCGAGAAACCGCAGCCTCACAGAACCGGCTGCAACCGGAAATGCGCAATACTGCGTAGATGGAAGGTGATCGACCCGACGGCACGACGAACCAGGCCTGCCCGGGCTGCAACGGCGGGGGCCAGGTCCTGATCTCCACCTGCTGCGGCCGCGGCTGCGCCACCTGTCCGGGGGGCGATGGCATGCTGCAGCAGGTGCCGTGCTTTCGGTGCAAGGGAAGCGGAACTTCCGAGCCGGCTATCGGCCAGCGGGGCAAATGAAAAGGACCCCACAAGGGGGCCCTTTTCGTTTCCATTGGCGGGCCACGACCGACGATGATGAGCACTATGTCTACGCTATAGCCCTCTAACCGGGCTTGACGAACTGTTCATGCCCGGGTGGCGGAGAAGCCACCTTCTCCAAGGCCACGAAACCTCCCGCGAAGAACAGACAGCCAAGGCTAAAGAAGCAATCTCTCTGCAGAGCGTGCTTGGCGTCGTCCACCAGGCCCAGGATCTGCAAGGCCGTGGGATGCACGAACTTGGACAACATCTTC
>DAIDKA010000101.1 GCA_027451085.1 Gammaproteobacteria bacterium | reverse complement strand
CTGCGCCAGCGGCGCATCGGTGCCGCGCACCACCCACGACGAGGGTGCATCCCCGCGGCGGGCGCGCAGGATTTCATAGGCCACCAGCTGCACGGCCATCGCCAGGTTGAGCGAGGCGTACTCGCTGCTGGTGGGAATGCGGATCAGCGCGTGGGCGGCCTCGAGATCCTCGTTGGCGAGCCCGGTGCGCTCGGCACCGAACAGGATGGCCACCGGCGCCGTGGCCGACTCCGCCACCGCGCGCACCCCCAGCTCGTGCGCGTCCAGCACGCGGAAGGCCTGGTCCCGCTCGCGCGAGGTGGTGGCGGCCACGAAGCCGCAACCGGCCAGCCCCTGCGCCAGGCAGTCCACCACCTGCGCCGCGACCAGCACATCGTCGGCCCCCGATGCCCGTGCGGTGGCCTCCGGGTGTGGGAACTGCTTCGGCCGCACCAGCACCAGGCGGTGCAGCCCCATGTTCTTCATGGCGCGCGCCACCGCGCCGATGTTGCCCGGGTGGGACGGCTCCACGAGCACGATGCGGATGTCGGGGGACTTGTCAGAATTTGCCTGCATGGGCGCAAGCCTACCGCAGGTCTGCTAACCTTTGATCGATGCAACAGCCACTTCTCAACATCGCCGTCCGCGCTGCCCGTCGCGCGGGCGAAATCATCGTCCGCAGCCTCAACCGCGTCGACACCCTGACCATCACCGCCAAGGGCCGTAACGACTTCGTGACTGAGGTCGACCAGGCCGCCGAACGGGAGATCATCGGCAGCATCCGTCGTTCCTATCCCGACCACGCCTTCCTCGCCGAGGAAAGCGGCGCCAGCGGCCCGGCCGACGGGTCCAGCGACGTCACCTGGATCATCGATCCGCTGGACGGCACCACCAATTTCGTCCACGGCAATCCGGTCTTCGGTGTGTCCATCGCCTGCCAGATCCGGGGCCGCCTGGAGCACGCCGTGGTCTACGACCCGCTGCGCCAGGAGCTGTTCACCGCCTCGCGGGGCTATGGCGCGCAGCTGGACAACCGTCGCATCCGCGTCAGCGGCCAGAAAACCCTGGAAGGCGCGCTCATCGGCACCGGTTTCCCCTACCGCGACAACTCGCGCTGGCTCGATGAGTACCTGCGCATGCTGCGCGACGTCATGACCCGCACCGCCGGCGCGCGCCGGCCGGGCGCCGCCTCGCTCGACCTCGCCTACGTGGCCGCGGGCCGCCTGGACGCCTTCTGGGAACTGGGCCTGTCCGCCTGGGACACCGCCGCAGGCACCCTGCTGATCCAGGAGGCCGGCGGCCTCATCGGCACGCTGACCGGCAAGGAATACACCCAGGGCGGACATGTCGTGGCTGGCAACCCCAAGGTATACGAGGCGCTGCTGCAGCTGCTGGCGCCGAACGTCCCCGCGGAATTGCGCGACAAATAAAACCTCGGAACAAGGCCAGCTCAAGCAGACATGGAAAAGCCCGGAATTTTCGCCACCATGCCCGTCGCGCAATTGCAGCACGACTACGGCAGCAGCAGCCTCAAGCGCTCCCTGGGACCCGTCGCCCTCACCTCCCTTGGCATCGGCGCCACCATCGGCACGGGCATTTTCGTGCTCACCGGCACGGTCGCCGCCACCCACGCAGGCCCGGCCATCGTGCTGTCCTTCATCGTCGCAGGCCTGGGCTGCCTCTTCGCCGGTCTGTGCTATGCCGAGTTCGCCTCGCTGGTGCCCGTCACAGGCAGCGCCTACGCCTACAGCTACGCCACCTTGGGCGAATTCATCGCCTGGTTCGTGGGCTGGAACCTGGTGCTGGAATACCTGTTCGCCGCCGCCACGGTGGCCGTGGGATGGTCGCGGTACTTCATGGCGCTGCTGGACACCTTCCACGTCGGCTTCCTGCCCAAGGCACTGACCGCATCGCCCTTCAACACCGTGGGCGACACAACGCACATCGCGGCCACCGGCGCCTGGATCAACCTGCCGGCGGTGCTCATCGCGCTGGTGATGATGTGCATCTGCTACGTCGGCATCCGCCAATCGGCCTGGGTCAACAACATCATCGTCGCCATCAAGGTGATCATCGTGCTGGCGGTCATCGCTTTCGGCGCCCCGTACGTGAACCCGGCCAACTGGCACCCCTTCGTGCCGCCCAACACCGGCACCTTCGGCGCCTTCGGCTGGTCGGGCGTGCTGCGCGCCTCGGGCATCATCTTCTTCGCCTACGTGGGCTTCGACGCTGTCTCCACCACCGCGCAGGAAGCGCGCAATCCCAGCCGCGACATGCCCATCGGCATCCTCGGGGGCCTGGCGATCTGCACCGTGCTGTACATCCTCATGGCCACCGTGCTGACCGGCCTGCTGCCGTACCCGCAGCTCAACGACGCAGCGCCCGTCGCCGTGGCGCTGGCCGCGCATCCGCAGCTGTACTGGTTGCGCATCTGGGTGATCATCGGGGCCCTCGCCGGCCTCACCTCGGTGATCCTGGTGCAGATGCTGGCACAGGCGCGCATCTTCCTGGCCATGTCCAACCACGGGCTGCTGCCGCAATTCCTGGGCAGCGTCCACCCCCGCTTCCGCACCCCGCACATCGCCACGCTGATCACCGGCTTCACGGCTGCAGCAGCCAGCGGGCTGCTGCCCCTCGGACTGCTGGGGGAACTGGTGTCCATCGGCACGCTGATCGCCTTCATCGTGGTGTGCATCGGCGTGCTGGTGCTGCGCCGGACCCGCCCGGACCTGCCGCGCCCGTTCCGGGTTCCCGCCGTGTGGCCGGTGGCGCTCGCAGGACTTGCCATCTGCCTGCTGATGGTCAGCTTCCTTCCGGCCGGCACCTGGGTGCGGCTCGTCGTCTGGACGGCCCTGGGCGTGGTGATCTACTTCACCTACGGCTACCGCCACAGCCGGCTGCGGCGCGAGGCTTGACGGCTCCTTGTCGCGGGCATGAAGCGCGGTCTTGCCGGGCTAGCGTCTGCGTGCCTTGAGGGTCCGCAGGCGCATGTTGATCAGCTCCACCGCCACCGCAAAGCCCATCGCAAAATACAGGTACTTCTTCGGCACCTCGTAGTGCAGCGCCTCGCACACCAACGTGGCGCCGATCAGGATCAGGAACGACAGCGCCAGCATCTTCAGCGTCGGATGCCGGTCGATGAACGCGCCCACGTGGCCCGCCGCCCACATCATCACCAGCAACGCGGCAACGATCGCCGTCACCATGACGGCCAGCTGGCTGGACAGGCCCACCGCCACGAACACCGAGTCCAGCGAGAACACGACGTCGATGAGCGCGATCTGGATGACGGTGATCAGGAAGCCCGCCGGCACCCGCGGTCCGGGGCCCCTGGCGGCACCCTCCAGCTCATGGTGGATTTCCACCACGCTCTTGCCCAGCAGGAACAGGCCACCGGCCAGCAGCACCAGGTCGCGCCCGGACAGCGGGCATCCCGCCACCGTGACCAAGGGCGCCGTCAGCCCGGTCAGCCAGAAAATGGAACCCAGCAGCGCGATGCGCGTGCCCATGGCCAGGCCCAGGCCGGTGATTCGCGCCAGCCGCTGCTGCGCGGCCGGCAGCTTGGCCACCAGGATGGTCAGGAAGATGACGTTGTCGACGCCGAGGACGATTTCCATCAGCGCGAGCGTCAGTAATCCCACCCAGGCCTGGGGGTGCGCCAGGGTTTGAAGCAGTGCCTGCATCGCGCCCCGCCTTACCTGCGGGAACCTAAGGCATCGCGTCCAGCGCCGACTTCTTCACCGTCGGGAACAGGTGCTCGGCGGTCAGCCCGCAGTCCAGGGCGATGGAACTGGAGATGTAGATCGAGGAATACGTGCCGGCGATGATGCCGATCAGCAGCGCCTCGGAGAAGCCACGCAGTGCGGGTCCCCCCAGGAACAGCAGCGCCACCACCACGATCGCCGTCACGACCTTGGTCATGATGGTGCGCGACAGGGTCTGGTTGATGGACTGGTCCAGCACCAGCGCCGAAGCCAGGCGGCGGCTCACATGGAAACGCTCGCGGATGCGGTCGAACACCACCACGGTGTCGTTCAGTGAATAGCCGATCACCGCCAGGATTGCGGCCACCGACGGCAGGTCGAAGGAAGTCTGGGTCACCGAGAAGATGCCCAGCACCAGCACCGGGTCATGGATGACTGCGAGGATGGCGCCGAGGGACAGGCGCCAGGTGTGGAAGCGCAAAGCGATGTAGATGGCGATGCCGAGCAGAGTGAACAGCAACGCCCACACGGCGCTGCGCCGCAGTTCACCGCCCACCTGTGGTCCCACGACATCGGGCTGCTGCATGGTCACGCCCGCATCAACGCTCTTGAGGATCGGCTCGACCCGGGCCTGGATGGCCGTGGCGTCCAGGCGCCCCTGCGGCGGCAGACGGATGGAGACGTCCCGGGAAGTGCCGTAGCTCAGCACCTCCGGGTCCTTGTAGCCCGCACGCGTCAGTGCCGTGCGCACCGCATCCAGGTTGGCCGCCTGGGGGAAGCTGGCCGAGATGTTCACGCCGCCGGTGAAGTCGATGGCAAGGTTCAGGCCGCGGGTGGCGAAGGAGGCCACCGAGGCGACCATCAGCAGGATGGACAGGCCGTACCACACCTTGCGGGTGGCCATGAACGGGAAGCTGGTGGGCTTGTGGAAAAATTCCATGTGCGTTCCTTGAGGGGTTGCCTGAGGCCCGTCAGATGGCAAGCCGGGCTGGCTTGCGGCGGCCACCGTACATCAGGGTGATCAGGGCCCGGCTGCCCATCAGCGAGGTGAACATGGACGTCAGGATGCCGAGCGTCAGCACCACCGCGAAGCCGCGGATTGCGCCGGTGCCGAGCACCCACAGCACGATGCCGGCGATCAGCGTGGTGACATTGGAATCAGCGATGGCTGAGAACGCCTTGTCGAAGCCGGCACGGATGGCGGCCTGGGGCGAGACCCCGTTGCGCAGCTCCTCGCGGATGCGCTCGTAGATCAGCACGTTCGCATCCACCGCGATGCCGACGGTGAGGATGATGCCGGCGATGCCGGGCAGCGACAGCACGCCGCCGAATAGCGAATACAGCGCCGTCAGCAGCACCACGTTCGCCAGCAGCACCATGTCGGCAACGAACCCGAACACCTTGTAGTAGATGACCATGAAGGCGAACACCGCGGACATGCCGACGATCAGGGCAGTGACGCCGCGCTGGATGTTCTCCTTGCCCAGGCTCGGGCCGATGGTGCGCTCGTCCACCGGATAGATCGGCACGGACAGCGAACCTGCGCGCAGCAGCAGCGCAAGGTCGCGCGACTCCCCGGAGGTCATGCCGGAGATCATGAACGAGTTGCTGAACACGCCGTTGATGGTGGCGTTGTTGATGACTTTCTCGTCCGTGATGTCCTTCGTGACCTTCCTGCCGTCGACCTCGCGCGTCTCGCGGCGCTTCTCGATGTACACCACGGCCATGGGGCGGCCGAGGTTGGCGCGGGTGGCCGCCAGCATGCGGTCGCCGGCGCGCGAATCAAGCCGGATGTTGACCACCGGGCCGTCCTGGCCGGTGGTGGCATTGGCACTGGTGAGTTCGTCGCCGGTGGCGATGACCTCGCGCTTGAGCAGCAGCGGCTGGCCGTCGCGGGTGTAGTAGAGCTTGGTGCCGATGGGCGCGTTGCCATGCTCCGCGACGTCATAGGCATTGCCGTTGGTCGCGTCCAGGCGGAACTCCAGGGTGGCGACCTTGCCCAGGATGTCCTTGACCTCGGCCGAGTTCTGCACGCCCGGCAGCTGCACGTTGATGCGGTCCAGACCCTGGCGCTGCACGATGGGTTCAGCCACGCCCAGCTCATTGACGCGGTTGCGCAGCGTGATGAGGTTCTGCTGGATGGCGTAGTCCTGGCGATCCCGGATCTGCGCCGGAGTCAGCGTTCCCTGCAGCGCCGCACCCGTCGCCACGGTGACCGGGGCCAGCTTCAGGTCCGGCAGTGTCTTGCTGGCCACGGCGCGGGCGGCGTCGAGACTGGCGCCCGCGGGCAGCGTCAGGCGCAGGCCGTTCTGCACACTGCCGTCGACCGCCACCACGGTGACGTCCGTGAACTGGATGTTCGCCTGGGTCAGCGCCCGGCGCAGGTCCTGCGCATAGCTGTCCAGCAGCTGCGACACCGCGCTCTGGGTGTCCACCTGGTACAGCAGGTTCAGGCCACCCCGCAGGTCCAGCCCCAGGCGCATCGGCTTCAGGCCCATCGCGCGCATGAAGGCGGGGGTGCGCGGAGCGAACGACAGCGCGGTGATGTACTGGTCCTGGAACTTGTCGTTGACGGCATCGCGGGCCTTGAACTGCTCGGTGGTGCTCGGGAAGCGCACCATCACCCGGCCGTCGTCGACATACGCGTTGCTGTAGGCGATGTTCTGTTGCTTGAGGTAAGCCTCGATGCCCGGCAGTGCATCAGGGCCCACCGGGTTATGGTTCTTGGTCGCCACCTGCAGGGCCGGGTCGTCGCCGAACACGTTGGGCAGCGCCAGCAGCACCCCCAGCGCCAGAACGACCACGATCAGGATGTATTTCCAGCGCGGATATTCCAGCATGTCAGCCGCTCTTCACGGTGCCCTTGGGCATCAGCTGGGTGATCTGGCCCTTCTGCACCTTCACGCGCACGCCGTCGGCGATCTCGATGGTCACGAAGTTCTCGCCCACATCGGTGACACGGCCCAGCACGCCGCCGGCCGTCACAACCTCGTCACCGCAGGACAGCCGCGACACCATGTTCTGGTGATCCTTCTGCTTCTTCTGCTGCGGCCGGATCAGCAGGAAATAGAAGATCGCAACGAACACCGCCATCATGATGACGGGGAAGAACTGCTGCGTGGGGCTCTGGGCGGCGCCGGTCGACTGGGCCAGCGCGTCGGGAATCAGTGCATTCATTGAGGTCTACCGTTAGATCTTTGTAGGGACGTCCCTGCCCCGGCCGGCCACCTCGGCCAACCCCGAGGGGGGCGGCATTATGCCATACCGCTCCCGGCCTTCTGGCACAAAGCCGCCTGCGGCCCTTGCTGCACGCGCGCTGAAACGCGTGGTCTTCAGCGCGCTAGCGCTTCGGATAAGCCGCAGCGAAGGCCTCGAAGGCGCCCGTCGCCAGGGCCGCGCGGATGGAACGCATCAGCTCCAGGTAGAAGTACAGGTTATGTATGGTGTTGAGGCGACACCCCAGGATTTCATCGCAGCGGTCCAGGTGGCGCAGGTAGGACCGGCTGTAGTTGCGGCAGGTGTAGCAGGCACAGGCCGGGTCCACCGGCCCGAGGTCCTGGGCATGGACGGCATTGCGGATGTTGATCACCCCCTGAGAGGTGAACAGGTGGCCGTTGCGGGCATGGCGCGTGGGGATGACGCAGTCGAACATGTCGATGCCGCGCGCGACCCCGGCCACGATGTCGTCCGGAAAGCCGACTCCCATGAGGTAGCGGGGCTTGTCCGCCGGCATGTGCGGCACCACCCCTTCCAGCACCCGCAGGCGCTCCTCCAGCGGCTCGCCCACGGCCAGCCCCCCGACCGCAAGTCCGGGAAAATCCAGCTTGAGCAACTGCTCCAGTGAGGCCAGGCGCAGCGGCATGTGCATGCCGCCCTGGACGATGCCGAACAGTCCGCCCGGGGGCTCGTCCCGGCCATCCGCCTGGCGACCATCCGCCTGGCGATAATAGTGGGCATGCCCGCGCGCAGCCCAGCGCATGGAGCGCTCCATCGAATCACGCGCCTGCTGTTCCGTGGCCGGATACGGCGTGCAGTCGTCGAACGCCATGGCGATGTCCGAGCGCAGCGAGCGCTGCATGTCCATGGAGCCCTCCGGAGTCAGGAACACTGCGCTGCCGTCCAGCGGCGAACGGAACTTCACACCCTCCTCGCTGATCTTGCGCAGCTCGGCCAGGCTGAACACCTGGAAGCCGCCCGAGTCGGTCAGGATGGGCCGGTTCCAGTGCATGAAGCC
>DAIDKA010000100.1 GCA_027451085.1 Gammaproteobacteria bacterium | reverse complement strand
CAGGCGTCCGACGCGATCCGGATGCGACAGCGCCAGGGACAGCGCCGTGCCGGCGCCCATGGAGGTACCGATCAGATGCGCCCGCTCCACCCCCAGAGCGTCCATGAGTCCCAGGAGATCCTGCGTGCGCTGCTCACGACGATAGTCCGCCGGCGAACGTGAGCATCCTGACAGCCCATGCCCTCGGGCGTCGTAGGCAATGGCGCGCAATCCACCCTGGGCGTAGTCCGGCGGCAGCAGACCGGCAGCGGCCGTCGCCACGCTGCCGAAGGCGCCGTGGGCGATGATGACCACCGGCCCCCGGCCTGCCTCCTCGAAATGCAGGTCGATCCCCTGCACCCGGACGGTTGGCATCAGGACGGCCGCCTGCGCTGGTGCTGGATCAGATTGCCCACCGCAGACGTCAGATCAACGCGCTCGAAAGACCACTGACGGCCGCTCCGCCCGATTGCACCATGCGCGTCAACGCAAACACCCGCGGCAGCAACTGCTCCACATAGAAGCGCGCCGTCGCGAGCTTGGTCTCGCCAAAATCGCGCTCGCTGCCGGCCAGACCTGCCGCCGCCAGCCGCGCCGCACGCGCCATCAGCCAGCCGCCGAGCGCGAAGCCGGCCAGTTCCAGATAGGGCACCGCCACCGCCAGCGCGTGCTCGGGCGCGGTCGCGCCCTGCTGCAGCAGGGCGGCCGTCGCCGTCCCGAGCGCGTCGATGCCTTCGCGCGCAGCCACCCGCACTGCTTCAGCATCCGCCCGCCCCTGCGGCGTGGCCAGCTCGGCACGCACCTCGGTGAGCAGCGCGGTCATGGCGGCTCCCTGGTCACGCGCCAGCTTGCGGCCCAGGAGATCGTTCGCCTGGATGCCGGTGGTGCCCTCGTAGATCGCCGTGATGCGCACGTCGCGCAGCAGCTGCGCCGCGCCTGTGTCCTCGATGAACCCCATGCCACCGTGGACCTGCACCCCCAGGCTTGCGAGCTCGACGCTGAATTCCGTGCACCAGCCCTTGACGATGGGAATCAGCAGGTCCCCGCGCGCCTGGGCCGCCGCGCGCACCGCCATGTCCTGGTGCTCCGCCGCGAGATCCAGCTGCCAGGCGGTATAGAGGGTCAAGGCGCGCATGGCCTCGATACCGGACTTCATCGACAGCAGCATGCGCTTCACGTCCGGATGTTCGATGATGGCCGCGGGTCCCGTACCCTTGCCGAGACTGCCCTGCAGGCGGTTGCGCGCATGGTCGACAGCCAGCTGGAACGCGCGTTCAGCCACGGCGTAGCCCTGCAGGCCCACCCCCAGCCGCGCAGCGTTCATCATGATGAACATGTATTCCAGGCCGCGGTTGGCGTCGCCCACGAGGTAGCCCACGGCGCCGGCCTTTTCGCCGAAGCTCAGGGCGCAAGTGGGGCTGGCATGGATGCCAAGCTTGTGTTCGATGCCGGTGCAACGCACATCGTTGCGATCGCCCAGGCTGCCGTCGTCGTTCACCAGCACCTTGGGCACGACGAACAGCGAGATGCCGCGCACCCCGGCGGGGGCACCCTCGATGCGCGCGAGCACCAGGTGGATGATGTTCCTGGTGAAGTCCTGCTCGCCCCAGGTGATGAAGATCTTCTGGCCGAAGATGCGGTGGTGATCACCATCCGGTACGGCGCGGGTGCGGATCAACCCCAGGTCGGAACCCGCCTGCGGCTCGGTCAGCACCATGGTGCCCGTCCATTCACCGGTGACCATCTTCGGCAAGAAGCGCGCGCGCAGATGCGCAGATGCGCAGAGCGTCAGCGCGTGGGTCGCGCCGTAGGTCAGCATGGGACAAAGCTTGAAGGCCAGGTTGGCCGAGGCCCAGGTCTCTTGTGCCGCGGTGGCCAGCGCCAGTGGCGCGCCCTGGCCACCGTCTTCGATGCTGGCACGCAGCTGTGGCCAGCCACCCTGCATGAACTGCAGGTAGGCATCCCGGAACCCTGCCGGTGTCCGTACCTGCCCGTCATCGGACAGGTGGCAGCCCTCGCGGTCTCCCGTCTGGTTCAGCGGCGCCAGGACATTTTCCGCGAGCTTTGCCGACTCAGCCAGCACCGCATCGGCCAGTTCCGCGGAGTAGTCCGCATAGGCGGGACAGCCGGCGAGCGGCTCCATGCCCAGCAACTGGTGAAGGATGAAGGCGTGATCCTGCAGCGGGGCTTTGTACATGTCTGGTCCTTACGCAGCGGCGTGCGCGAGTGCGGGTACGACATTGGCGGCCAGGAAATCCACGAACCGCAGCACCCGCGGGTCCGCGGCCAGGCGGGCCGGGAACACCGCCTGCAGCCGCAGGCCCTGCGGCAGCTTCCACTGCGGCAGCACCGGTTTCAACCGTCCCGTCGCCAGCCCTTGCCGGCACATGAACTCTGGCAGCAGCCCGATTCCCAGCCCCGCCGCGGTAGCCGCATGCAGCACCGCCGGATCATCCACTGCCAGCCTCGAGGTCAGTCGCAACTCGGCGCGCTGCGCTCCATGCGTAAGCAGCAGTCGGTATTCGGGTGGCTCGTCCTCCGGCGTAAGCAGGTCATGCCCGCGCAGTTCCTCCGGGCTGGCAGGCATGCCACGCCGCTGCAGGTAGGCTGGCGTGGCGCACAGGATGGCCGGTGGCGACCCCAGCAGGCGCTGGCCGTGATCAGGCAGGTCGCTCGCGCCCGTGCGAATGGCAACGTCCCATGAGGCGCCGACCTCCCCCGTCAGGTCCACTTCCAACGGGATGTCCGGGAAGCTCTCCAGGAAGCGCGGCACCAGTGGCGCCAGCAGCACCCGGCCCAGGGCGGAGTCGGCCGCAACACGCAGCGGGCCGGCGGGCGGCGACAGCAGCCGGGCAATCTGGCTGCGAGCGGCATCCGCCTCCTCCACCAGCCGGCGCGCGTGCGGATAGACGATGCGACCCGCTTCGGTCAGCGCCAGGCGCCGGGTGGTGCGGGTCAGCACCGCCGTGCCCAGCGTGCGCTCCAGGTCCGAAATGGCCCGGCTCACCGCGGCCTTGGGGACCGCAAGAGCCCGGGCGGCAGCCGAAAAGCCATTCAGGTCAACCACCTTGGCCAGTACGGCCAGCTGAGCCGGCATCCAGAAAAGGTCCATGGGACGTCCAATGTGGGCCAAGAGAGACGATATTGTTTCATATCGGATTCAATATCAATCCCGTTTTCCTGTCTCGGTCCGCAACCGTTTTATAACCCCAGGCGCTAGAATCTCAGCCCCCTTTCATCCCTATTGGAACGAAACCCATGAAGATTTCCATGTACACCATGTCAGCCGAAAGCTTCCTGCCGATGCTCAAGAACCTGCTGAAGCTGCTGGACAAGGGCGCGGCCCATGCGGGGGCCAGGAAGTTCGACACGGGTGTGCTGTGCGCGTCGCGCCTGGCGCCGGACATGCTCCCCCTGACCAAGCAGATCCAGATCGCCACGGACCACGCCAAGGGCGCCAGCGCCCGTCTGGCCGGCGTCGAGGCCCCGAAGTTCGAGGACAACGAGACCACCTACGCCGATCTTATAGCCCGGGTGCAGAAGACCATCGATTTCATCGCGACCCTCAAGCCCGAAAGCTTTGAAGGCTCCGAGGACCGCGACGTGACCATCACGGTGCCGGGCAAGAGCTGGCAGATGAAGGGCCTGGTCTACCTCAAGTCCTGGGCACTGCCGAACTTCTACTTCCACTATGTCACCGCCTATAACCTGCTGCGCCACAATGGCGTGGAAATCGGCAAGCGCGATTACCTGGGCGAGTAACAACCTGACATAACCCGCAGGCCACGATCCGAGATCTGCCGCACGGAACGCGAGCACGATCACGGCGCCACAACCCCTGCGGATGTCACCCTAGGTCCCGTGGTGAACCGATTCTTGAGGTTCACCACGGGACCGGGCGGCCCGGCAGAACCACGCGTTGGCCGGGCGCGCAGAAAGCGCCGCAGGTGACTTTCTGCCGAGGACTTCACCCGGCGTTCAAGACCTCCGGGGTAGCCTTGTCGAATTCATCCGTCACCACCGCGCCGGCCACCTTGCCGGCACCAGACGTCGCCGGCATGCTCGGCGCACAGCTGCTGGCTGCTCTGCCGACCCTGCGCCTGCAATCCATCTGCCTGCTCGATCCCCGGGGCGAGGCCCTGTGGCTGAGCGAAGGCATGCTGGGCCCGGATGAGCAGGCCTGCATCCAGGCAGCGCTTGCCACCCTCACCGCCACCAACACCAAGGCCCACACCCAGGAGCTGTTCGGCGACAGTCAGGGGGCGCTGTTCCTTGCCATCCGCACGGCGCAGTGGCAGCTCGCCGGTGTGGTCATGCTGCTGATGGACGCGCGCACGCTGGGATCGGGCAACCTCGCCGCCCGCATCCTGACCTCCGCGATGCGTGACCTGCTGCAGCAGGCGGCGATAGCGCTAAGGCCACGGGCATCCGTGGAACCGTTGCCGCACCCCATGGTGGAAGCCGATGGGGAAGTGGTGCTGCAGACGCTGGAACCGCTGCCCGCTCCAGCATCCGCAGACACCGGCTTGGAGCCGGACCTGGCCGGCACCCGCGGGGACATCATCCATGAGAACACCCAGCCCGTGGCGCGCCCGCCGGGCAGCGGCCGCACGACCATGCTGCTGCAGGAGTTCGCGCGCCTGCGCCCGGGCGGCCACTCCCGTCGTTTCAAAGCTTCGCCCGAGGACGAGCGGCTGCGGGGCAACGCCACGGTGGCCCTCGAACAGCTGCTGGCCTGGATGCGGGAAAATCCAGCGGTGCCGCGCGGCACCTCATTGAGCTTCACCATCGCGGTGTCGGGTCCGGCGCTGAAGGATGAGCGGCTGCCGGCAAAACTGGCTGCGCTGCTCGACGGCGCGCCGCTGGCTACCGCCCAGATCGGGTTTGAAATCCGCGAACCGGCCTGCGTCGCCTTGCGGCCCCAGGCCGAACGCCTGCTGGCCTGGTGCGAGCGCGCCGGATGCTTCGCGGTGATCGATGATTTCTCCTTCGATTCAGCGGGGCTCGAGCTGCTGCGTTCCAGTGCCGTGAAACTTCTGAAGGTCGATGCGAAGCTCGGCAGCGAAGCGCTGCGCGACAAGCTGGCGCAGGCCCGCGTGGTCGCCATCGTGCAGGCCGCAAAGATCCTCGGGCTGCACTGCGTCGCCAAGTACATCGACTCGAAGTCCGGCCGCAACTGGCTGACGGCGGTGGGTTTCGACTTTGCGCAGTCGATGGCCACCGAGCCGCTGGAACGTCTGCTGACCTGACCTCGCCTGGTTGATCAGGCGATCTGCAGCCGGCCGGGCTCGAACACATCCGCCGCACCGGTGTCCGCCGCCTCCGTCAGCAGCGCGAAGCGGTTGCGGCCCGCGCGCTTGGCGGCATACAGCGCCTGATCGGCCACCTGCAGCGCCGTCAGCGCCGCCGGATGCAGCGGCGGGCGCAGATGCGCCACCCCGGTGCTCAGCGTCACCCAGCGGGACTGCTCACCGTCCTGCAGAGTCAGGCCAAGGCGGTTCACCGCCTCGTGCATGCGCGTGGTCAGCCTGATGACGCGATCCGTCGTGACACCCAGCAGGATCACGGCGATCTCGTCCCCACCATAGCGGGCGACGAAATCCGTGTGCCGGTGCATCGCGTCCTGGATGGCGTGGGCGATCTGCTGCAGCGCCTGATCACCCGCGATATGGCCGCGGGTATCGTTGTAGGACTTGAAGAAATCGACATCGACCAGCAGCAGTGTCAGTGCATGCCCGCCCTCGACGGCGTCCTGGCAGGCCCGCGGCAGGTAGGTATTGAACGCATGGCGGTTCTTCAGGCCGGTGAGTCCGTCCAGCATCGCCAGGTCGTTGATGTGGCTGTGCTCCCGGAACAACCGCCGGCTGGAGTTCTCCAGCGCCCAGCCGGCGAAGCCGGACATGAAGCAGCACAGCAGGATGGCATAGATGATCGACACCGCCGTGGTGAGCGGCACGGCCAGCGTCCAGGCCACCAGCACCAGCGCGATCATGGTGGCGGCGTTGGCGTACACCGACTGCCGGAAACTCAGGCCGCTGAGCATGGCGGCCGCAAACACCTGCAGCGACACCAGCACCACGTAGCCCTGGCGGCCGGAATAGACGGGATAGCTGAAGGCCACGGTCGCGCCCGCGTTTCCGATCAACACCAGCACCGGTGCGATCCGCGGGTAGAGCAGCTCGAAGCTGCGACTCCAGGAGACCGCGCACAGCACGCACCGCACCAGCAGCGCCACGGCGCTGCAGACAACCACTACGTACTCGGGACCGTGGAAATGATAGCCGTGAGACCAGGGCATGAGGGCCATAGCGGTGCCCACGTGCGGCAGCAGCAGGTCCAGCACCTGGCCGATGGCGGCGATGGCCAGCATGGTGGTGTGCCAGGCGCGGATGGCCCCGCGCTGCAGCCGCAGGCGAAAACGCGCAAACTCCGCGCCCCTGGAGGCAAGAGCCTGGGGCTGCGCGAACCACGTTCCTGTCGAACCGTCAGCCATCATGGCGCCTTGGGTTGCAATCCTGGCCGCGGCAGGCTGCAGGCCTCTGCCGGGGTGCTGGAGATCCTAAGCCAGGCACACGCCGCCCCGCTCACGTGAACACCGATACCGTGACGCAGTGCTGCACCCGGTTCGCATTGCGGACCACACGGGCTGCGGCAAATCCTTGCCGCAGGTGATTGCTAGCGGCGCAGCGTCAGCATCGGCGGTTGATTGACCACGCCACGCGTGGCCAGCCAGCCGCTCGCGGCCACCAGCAGTGCGCCGCCTCCGATGCCCAGTGCAAGCACCCAAGGATCGAAGCTCCAGGGCAGCTGCAGCACGTGCCCGGCGATGAAGGCCCCGGCGGCCACGGCAGCCACCGATGCCAGCAGTCCGGACAATCCGCCCAGCGCCAGGAACTCGGTGAGCACGCCGGCCCACACCGTACGGCGGCCCGCCCCCAGCGTGCGCAGCATGGCGCTCTCGAAACGCCGCTCCTCACGGCTCGCCTGCACTGCCGCCAGCAGCACCGTAAGTCCGGCGAACAGTGTGAAAATGAACACGCTGCGCACTGCCAGCAGCGCCTTGTCGATCACAGCGCGCACCTGCGACAGCAGGTCATCGACGTTGAAGATCGACACGCTCGGGAAGCGGTGCGCCAGCTCGGCCATGGCATGCGCACTGCGCGGGTGGAAGTAGGCGCTGGTAAGCCAGGTGCCGGCCGCGCCATCCAGCACGCCGGGTGCAAACACCACAAAGAAGTTCGGCTGGAAGCTGTCCCACTTGACCTTGCGGATGCTGGCCACCGTGGCCGTGAAGCTCTCCCCGCCGATGTCGAAGCTCATCCGGTCCCCGAGCTTCACACCCAGGGACTGCTGGAATTCCGTGGAGAGCGACACCAGCGGCTTGCCACGGTCCGCCTGTGACCACCACCGCCCCGCGACCAGCTGGTTGTCAGCGCCGAGCCGGTCGGCCCAGGTGACGTTCTGCTCCCGCGAAGCAAAGCCATCGCCCTGCGCCGAGTGGAAGTGCAGCGACTCCACCGCGCGGCCGTCGATGGCGACCAGCCGGCCCCGCAGCATCGGCAGCATGCGGTTGAGGCGCGCACCCTGGCCGGTCAGTGCCTGGGCGAACTGCTCACGCTGATCGGGTGGAATGTTCACGAAGAAGTAATTCGGGGCATCCGGCGGCAGGCTGGCGCGCCAGTCGTGTTCCAGGTCTGCACGCACCACGCCCAGCAGCAGCAGCACCATCAACCCGGTGCCGAAAGCGGCGATCTGCACCATGCTGTCGGTGCGTCGCCGGCTCAGGTTGGCGATACCGTAGCGCCAGGCCAGGCCCACACCCCCGCGGAGCCGGCCACACAGCGCCACCAGTGCGCGTCCAGCCAGCCCCAGCACCCCCAGATAAAGTCCCAGGCCGACGATGAACTGCGCCGCCAGGCGCGGATCGCGCACCGCCCAGTACACCAGCGCGACAACGACGATGAGCGCGGGTCCGGCTGCAAGCCACGCCAGCGGCGGCGGCGGCCCCAGGTCGCGCCGCAGCACGCGCAGCGGCGGGACCTGCGCAAGCTGCAGCAGCGGAGGCAGCGCAAAGCCCGCCAGGACCGCAAGGGCCGCCACGAATCCAGCCACCACGGGCTGCGGGCCGGCCGGCGGCAACGACGTCAGGTTCATCAGGCCACGCACCGCCCGCAGCAGCCACTCCTGGGCCAGGAAACCCACCAGAGAGCCCAGGGTCGCGGCCAGCAACGCCACCAGCAGCAGCTGCAACAGGCTCACCTGCAGCGTGAACGCCCGGCTGGCGCCGAGTGTCTTCAACAACGCCACCGCATCCAGGTGCCGGCGCACGTGCTGGCGCGCAGCCATTGCCACGGCGATCGAACACAGCAATACGCTCACCAGCCCGGCCAGCATCAGGAATCGGCCAGCGCGGTCCACGGCATTGGATAACTGCGGCGTGGCATCACTGACGTCGCGCAGCCGTTCATCACTGCGCTTGTGCAGCAGCAGCCAGTCCTTGAAGCCCCTGACGGCGGCGGTCTGCCCGGCAAACAGGCCGGAGTAGGTCACGCGGCTGCCCGGCTGGATCAGCTGCGTCGCCGGCAGGTCGGCCGCGTTCAGAATCAGCGCCGGCGCCAGGTCCGCGAGGTTGGCACCCTGGTCAGGTCGTGAAATCAGCACACGCGTGACCCGGAACCTGCCCGCGCCGATCGACAGCACGGAACCCAGTTGTCCACCCAGTGTGGCCAGCAGCTTGGAACTCGGCCAGGCCTCGCCGTGACCCGGGATGCCCGACGCGGGCGTTCCAGCCGCAAAGGGCTGGTCCGCCACCAGCACGGTGCCCCGCAGCGGATAGCCCGGGGTGACGGCCTCGACATCGGCGAGTTGGCTCTCGTCGCCTTGGAACACCACGCTGAGCAGGGTCTCGACCCGCGCCGCCGACAGTCCGCGGCGCCGGCTTTCGGTGAAATAGTCCGTGCTCAGGTCCCGGGTCGAACGCAGACTGATGTCCGCCGCCAGCACCTGGCTGGCCTGTTGCTCCATCGCCTCGCCGATACGTTCCACCAGCAGCCCCACCCCGGTGAGCGCCGCCACCGCCGTGGTCAGCGCCAGCAGCAGCACTCCCAGCTCCCCTGCGCGCCATTCCCGGCCCAGGAAACGCAACGCAAGCATCAGCGCGTGTAGCAGTTGCCGCATCAACTTTCCTCAGGCCCCGGCCACCAGGCGGCCGCCGTCCATGTGCAGGATGCGATCGCAGCGAGCCGCCAGGGCGCTCTCATGAGTCACCAGCACCAGGGTGGTCGCAGAGTGAGCGTTCATCTCGAACATGAGGTCGACGATGCGAGCGCCGGTGGCGGAATCCAGGTTGCCCGTGGGTTCATCTGCAAACAACACGGCAGGCTCGGTGACAAAGGCCCGCGCGAGCGCGACGCGTTGCTGTTCACCGCCGGAAAGCTGCCGGGGGTAATGCCCGATGCGGGCGGCAAGACCGACCCGATCGAGCGCGGTCGACGCAGCGGCCCGCGCACCGGGCGAGCCGGCCAGCTCCAGCGGCAGCAACACATTCTCCAGTGCCGTCAGCGCGGGAATCAGGTGGAAAGACTGGAACACGAAGCCCACCCGCCTGGCCCGCAGCCGGGCGCGGCCGTCCTCCGTCAGCGCGGTGAGATCCTGGCCTGCGAGCCACACCCGGCCCGAGGTGGGTGTATCAAGACCGGCGAGCAGCGCCAGCAGGGTGGACTTGCCGGCGCCGGAGGCCCCGACGATGGCCACCGACTCACCGCTGCCGATTTCCAACGAGACATCGTGCACAATGGTCAGAGGCCCTTCGGGGCTAGAGACCTGCCGGGTGAGGTTTTCGACTTTGAGAACGGCTTCGGGAACGGCGCGCTGGTGCGCATTGGGCATGATGGTGCTGCTCTTCCTGGGCATAGGGCAGGCGCGGGGCGCGCCCGGGGCTATCATCCTGTCGTTTGGTGACAGTCTCAGCGCAGCGCACGGACTGCGCACGGAGCAGGGCTGGGTCGCTCTGCTGCAGCAGCGGCTGCACGCCCAAGGGTACGGATACGACACCGTGAACGCCAGCATCAGCGGCGAAACCACCAGCGGCGGGCTGGTGCGCCTGCAACGGGCCCTCGACCTGCACCACCCTGCCATCGTGATGCTGGAACTGGGCGCCAATGACGGCTTGCGCGGCCTGCCGGTCGATGGCACGCGCGCCAACCTGGCACGCATGATCCAGCTGGCGCAGAAGGCCGGCGCCCGTGTGCTGCTGCTGGGCATCCAGCTGCCGCCCAACTACGGGCCGAGGTACGGCCGGGACTTCGCCGCCATGTACGGCGAACTCGCCACCCGCTACCACGTGGCGCTGGTTCCATTCATGCTTGACCGTGTGGCGCTCGATCCGCGGCTGATGCAGGAAGACCAACTGCACCCGAACGCCGCGGGTGAACCCATCGTGCTCGACAACATCTGGCCGCACCTGCTGCCGCTGCTGCAGCGGACTCACTGACCAGGACAGCAAACGCCATGGAAAAAATCTGGCTCAAGTCCTACCCCCCCGAAATCCCGGCGCAGATCGACCCGGGGGAACTGCGGTCGCTCAAGCAGCTGGCCGACGAGAGCTTCCGCGCTTTCGCCCACCGCGCAGCTTATGTGCAGATGGGCAGGCGGATGAGCTACGCCGAACTCGACACCCACTCGCGCGCCTTCGGTGCCTGGCTGCAGGCGGCCGGGCTCATGCGCGGCGACCGCGTGGCCATCATGATGCCCAATGTGCTGCAGTATCCCATCGCGCTGTTCGGAGCGCTGCGGGCGGGTTTCACGGTGGTCAACGTCAACCCGCTGTATACCGCGGCCGAACTGGAACACCAGTTGAATGACTCGGGCGCCGCGGCCCTGGTTGTGCTGGAGAACTTCGCACACGTGGCGCAGCAGGTCCTGCCCCGGACGCGCGTGCGCCACGTGATCGTGACCGCCGTAGGCGACCTGCTCGGCCTGCCGAAATCAGCCATCGTGAACTTCGTGGTGCGGCGGGTGCGCAGACAGGTGCCGCCGTGGAGGATCGAGGGCGCCGTGGCTTTCGGCACGCTGCTCGACCAGGGCGCCGGCAGGAACCTGGGCGAGATCGCCCTGGGGCCGGATGACATCGCCTTCCTGCAATACACCGGCGGCACCACCGGCGTGGCCAAGGGCGCCATGCTCACGCACGGCAACATCTGCGCCAACCTGCTGCAGGCCTCCGCCTGGGTGAAACCCTATCTGCCCACGGCGACCGACACCCCGCAGTACCTGGTGACGCCGCTGCCGCTGTATCACATCTTCGCGCTGACGGCGGGCGCGCTGCTGTTCACGCGGCTGGGGTGGACCAATGTCCTGATCGTCAACCCGCGCGACATCGGCGGCCTGATCGCGGAGCTGAAGAAGTATCCGTTCTCCATGCTGTCCGGCGTCAACACCCTGTTCAACGCGCTGCTGAACGCGCCGGAATTCCGCAGCGTGGATTTCAGCCACCTGAAGATCGCCCTCGGCGGCGGCATGGCCGTGCAGGAATCCGTGGCGCGCCGCTGGAAGCAGGCCACGGGCAAGCCGCTGACCCAGGCCTGGGGTCTCACCGAAACCTCGCCCGGAGCGTGCATCAACCTGCCGTTCGCCGACTTCAACGGTTCCATCGGCCTGCCCATCCCGTCGACGGAGGTTTCCATCCGCGACGATGCCGGCGAGGAACTGCCCCAGGGAAGCTCCGGTGAGATCTGCGTGCGCGGCCCACAGGTGATGCGCGGCTACTGGAACCGGCAGGACGAGACCGACCACGTGATGCTGCCCCAGGGCTGGCTGCGCACCGGCGACATCGGCCGCATGGACGAACGCGGCTTCACCTACATCGAAGACCGCAAGAAGGACATGATCCTGGTATCCGGATTCAACGTGTACCCGAACGAGGTCGAGGAGGTCGTCGCAAGCCACCCCGGCGTGGCCGAAGTGGCGGCCGTGGCGCAGAAGGATGAGCATTCGGGCGAGGTCGTCGCCATCTTCGTGGTGCGCAAGGACCCCGCCCTGAGCGCCCGGGACCTGACCGACTGGTGCCGCAAGTCCCTGACGGGCTACAAGGTGCCACACCACGTGTACTTCCGCGACGAACTGCCCAAGACCAACGTGGGCAAGATCCTGCGTCGCACCCTGCGCGACGAACTCCAGGGCACCGCCCCGCCGGCAGGGCTTTAGGGCTTGCGCTGCTTCCTGGGCCGGCCGCGCCGGTCGGTCGGCAGCTTTGGCGCCTGCGGCGTCTGCAGTGGACGACGGATGGCGAATACCGCCGCGCCCACCTCCACACCGGTGTCCGTGCCGTCCGCATCCGGACGTGGCGCATGGGAGTGCGTGAACAGCTCCACGGCTTCCATCACGCTGTCGGCACGTTTGCCAAGCTGGGCCCGGAACAGCGGCAGGGACGCGGCATCCGCGCTGTTGACCAGCATGCGCACCGGCAGCTGATCCTCCTCGGGCGCGGTCAGGTTGTGCTCCAGGGTGATCAGCAGGTCCCCGGCGATCTCCCCGGTTGCGTACACCGAATCGATGTCCGGGCCGCCCGCCACCGGCGTGCGGCGCAGCGCCTTCACCCGGTCCTGGCCGATGCGCTTGACCGCACCGGTGCGTTCCAGTTCCGACAGCAACGTCTGATGGTAGACGCCGCCGCTGTAACGCTCCGCCAGCTGGCGGAAGCTGCCTGACCCGCCATCCACCTTCAGCACCGCTGGCTCACCCACACGGGTCTGGAACAGCCGGTCCTCGTACCAGCCGTTCAACACCCGGGCGGCGCGATGAACCTGGACATTGCTGCGGGGTCGGAAATCATCCTGGGGCGCGGCCAGTATGGCCGGCAGGAAGGTGCGGTTGATGCCGGTGACGACCGCAAGTTTGGAATATGTGACGCGCTCACCCTGGCCGGCCAGGTACTCCGAGGCCGCGAGGGCATAGACACTGTCGACAATGGATTTGAGATCACCGGCACTGATGCCGAACCGCACCAGAATCCGCACCAGCGGATGCAGCACCCGGCGACACATGAAGACAAGAGCGGGACGGACATCAGCAGACATGATCTTCTAAGAGTAACCCTTAAGCGACCCGGCCAGATTAAAATTTGAAAACCTCCACCACACACCGGCCACGGTGCAACGGCTTCCCGCGCCTGACGGATCCAACCCTGGAGACCGGGCGGCTCAACCACGGGGCGGCTCGTAAACCGCGCACAACGCACGCACGATCCTGCCGTGCTCATCCAGATGGTAGTGAATGAACTGAGGGATGACGGCGACCATGCCGGCCTTCAGGCTCACCAGCCGATCGAGCCCCTGGGCGGCGAGAGCCTCCGGGGTCATGTCCTTCACCGCCGTAAGTGTCACATCAGCCTCCAGCGCCACCATACGCGCATCGCTGACGAAGGAGCGCACGGTGACGTTCTCGTGCACGTGGTCATGCAAAAACGCGTAAAGACGCCGCACCTCGGCCGCAGTGCGGAACACGTAGCCGGCAAACACCAGCTCGAACGCCTCCGCAAAGTGCGCCAGTACGGCGTCGTAGTCACGCGCATTGAAGCGTTCGACATAGCGGTCATAATCAGCCCGTTTCATGTCCGAGTTCCCCCCTCCCGCGGCGTTTTTGATCAAACGACGTTGTACAATAAAGCCGGCTGCCGGCCCATCGGGAATCGCTTTGACCAACGAGCGCGCGGTACTGCATGTGGACATGGACGCGTTCTTCGCCTCCGTGGAGCAGCATGATGATCCCAGGCTCAAGGGCCTGCCGGTGATCGTGGGCGGCGCCGGGCCGCGCGGGGTTGTGGCCGCCGCCAGCTACGAGGTGCGCAGGTTCGGGGTGCGTTCCGCCATGCCCATGCGGCAGGCCCTGGAACACTGCCCGGACGCCGTCTGCGTGCGGCCGCGTATTTCCCGTTACCGGGAGGTCTCCGACGTCATTTTCGGCATTTTCAACGAGATCAGCCCGCTGGTGGAGGGCCTTTCGCTCGATGAGGCCTTCCTGGATGTGACCGGCTGCCCGGGCGCACCGCCAGACCTCGCCCGCGACATCAAGCGGCGCATCCTCGATGCCACCGGCCTCACCGCCTCGGTCGGTGTGGCCGGCAACAAGCTCGTGGCCAAGATCGCCTCGGACCTGGTCAAGCCCGACGGCCTGACCGTCATCACCCGCGATAGCCTGCACCAGCGCCTGGACCCGCTGCCCGTGCGCCGGCTGCCCGGACTGGGTTCCAAGACGGGCGCGCGGGTCGAAGCCTCCGGCATCCGCACCCTGGGTGAACTGCGCCATGCGCCGGATGCAAAGCTGTGGCCCATCTTCGGGCGCTACTCGCAGCGCGTGCGCGACCGCGCGGCCGGCATCGACGACCGCCCGGTGAGCAATGACCGCGCCGACCTGTCCATCAGCGCCGAGGACACCTTCGAGCAGGACATCGCAGAGGCGCGGGCACTGCGGCATAACCTGGTGCGCCTCGCCGATCTCGCCACGAGCCGGATGCGAAACCGGGAACTCGCCGCGGGCTGCATCGCCGTCAAGATCCGGCAGCACGACTTCACCACCCACACGCGCCAGCGCGCCATCCAGCCGCCGACGGATGAGCGCCTCACCGTGGGCAGGATCGCCGTGGAACTCCTGGACCGCTGGCTTGCCGAACATCCCCGGGCACGGCTGCGGCTGCTGGGAGTAGGCTTGCGCCAACTGTCACCAGCGACCCAGCTGAAACTGTTCGCGTAGCATTGCGCCATGTACACCAAGTTCTTCGGCCTGGCTGAAAAGCCGTTCTCGATCACGCCGGATCCCCGCTACCTGTTCCTGAGCCAGCGCCACGCCGACGCTCTCGCCCACCTGATGTACGGTATCAACGAGGCCGGTGGCTTCATCCAGCTGACCGGCGAGGTCGGCACCGGCAAGACCACGATGATCCGCTCGCTGCTGGCGCAGGCGCCGGACGATGCCGAGATCGCTCTGATCCTCAATCCGCGTATGACTGCGCCGGAGTTCCTGCTCAGCATCTGCGAGGAACTGGGCATCGGCGTCGATGACCAGTCCCAGAACAGCATCAAGGACCTGGTGGACATCCTCAACCAGTACCTGCTGCGCGCGCATGGCAAGGGCCGGCGGGTGGTGCTGGTGGTGGATGAGGCGCAGAACCTCGCGCCCGAGGTGCTGGAACAGGTGCGCCTGCTTACCAACCTGGAAACCACCACCCGCAAGCTGCTGCAGATCATCCTCATAGGCCAGCCCGAACTGCGCGTCCTGCTCGACCGCACCGACCTGCGGCAGCTGGCGCAGCGCATCACCGGGCGCTACCACCTCGATCCGCTGTCCAGGCAGGAAACCGCCGCCTACGTGCGCCACCGCCTGCGCGTTGCCGGCTCGACCAGTGACATCATGTCCCCCGGCGCGCTCGCGGAACTGCACCGGCTGTCCGCCGGCGTGCCACGTGTGATCAATGCGCTGTGCGACCGCGCGCTGCTGGGCGCTTATACCCAGGACCGGCATCGGGTGACGCGCGCATTCGTACACCGCGCAGCCACGGAAGTCTTCGACCGGCCCGTACCGAGCTGGTGGCTGCCCTGGGCGGCCGGCGCGGCGACTGCCATGGCGCTCGCGCTTGGAACATTCGCCATCTGGAAGTTCGCGCCGTGGAACGCCGCGCCGCAAATCACCTACGCGCCGCGACCGGCTGGACA
>DAIDKA010000099.1 GCA_027451085.1 Gammaproteobacteria bacterium | reverse complement strand
CGCGGAGCCGTCGCCCAGTATTGCAACCACGCGGCGGCCGGGAGAACCCATGGCCACCCCCACCGCGGCAGGCAGCGAATATCCGAGTCCGCCACTGGCCGTGGTGTAGAAGCTGTCCGGCTGCCGAAGTCGCAGGTACTGCTGCATCGCAGGCCGGCTCGATGGCGCTTCCTCGACGACGATCGCGGTGTCCGGCAACAGCGCGTCGATGCGCTGCATCGCAAGGCTGTCGTTCAGCACGCCTGCATCCGGCGCAGGCGGCGCGGGCCTGGGATCGGGCGGCGCACGGTCGCTCGCTTGGACTTGCGCCAGCAGCTGCTCGGCGACCTTGCGCGTATTGCCCAGCAGACCCCGGCCCTGGGGCGCCCACGCCAGTTGGCCGGGATGATCACCCACCAGCCAGCAGGATGCGCCCGGCGGCATGTGCGGCCCCTTGCCTTCCACGTGGTAGAGGTTCAGCGGGCCGCCGAAAACGACCACCAGATCGTGGGACTGCAGGCCCGCCACGATGCGTTCCCGGTCCGCGGGCAGGAAGCCCTTGAACAGGCGGTGATCCTCGGGAAATACGTTGCGGCTGGCGAACGGCGCGACGTACACCGCCACACGCTGCCGCTGCGCCAGTTCCAGCAGGGCGTTCCAGGCCTGGTCGCGCGCGACGCCTGCGCCCAGCACGAAGGCCGGACGCTGCGCGCGCTGCAGTGCCTGCGCCAGTTCCGCGATGGTGGCCGGATCACCGGGGTTCACGGTCGTGATCCGGCGTCCGCTGATGGGCTCCGCAGCCGCCTCCCAGTCATCGATCGGGATCGACACGAACGTCGGTCCGCAAGGCGGTGTCATGGCTTCGTAGTAGGCGCGGGCGATCGCGCGCGGAACATCCGCCGCGCTGGCGGGCTCGATGGCCCACTTCACGAACGGGCGCGGAAACTCCGTGGGCCGTTCCGCGAACAGGAAAGGCTCGAAGGGGATGATGGAGCGCGCCTGCTGGCCGGCCGTGACGATCAGGGGGGTCTGGTTCTTGAAGGCCGTGAACAGGTTGCCCAGCGCATGGCCGGTGCCCGCCGAGCTGTGCAGGTTCACCAGCGCCGCGTTGCGCGTCGCCTGGGCGAAACCATCCGCCATGCCGAGCACCACCGCCTCCTGCAGGCCGAGCACGTAGCGGAAATCCGCTGGAAAGTCCTTGAACATCGGCAGCTCCGTCGATCCGGGGTTGCCAAAGATCGTCGTGATGCCCAGGTCCCGCAGGAGGGCAAGGGTTACCTGGCTGACTGTCGGCATGGATCACCTCAACTGCTTGCGCCTAGACCGGCTTCTCGCCAACCACCGTGGTGCGGTAGAGCTCGCGGCGATGGCCCTGGTAGTCATTGTAAGCCTGGTGCACGCACAGGCGGTTGTCCCACAGCGCCAGCATGTCCGGTTCCCAGCGCAGCCTGCAGGCGAATGCCGGCTGCGTGATGTGGTCACTGAGGTAGCGCAGGATCGGGAAGGACTCCTCGTCAGTCATGCCCTCGATGCCGACGGCGTAGGCGCCATCCACGTACAGCGACTTCTCGCCCGTCACCGGGTGGGTGCGCACCATGGGGTGATGGCTGCCGCGGATCTTGCGCTGCAGGTCCTCGGACAGCTGCTCGGACTTGCGCGTGGCGGCAAGACGGCCGATGGGACTGTCGCGCTCCTCGACGGCGGCCTGCGCGGACCGCAGGACATCACGCAGTGAGAAATGCACCCGCAGGTCCTGGATCAGGCGGCGGTAGGTGTCGCTGAGGTTGCGGTAGGCCAGCGCGGAATTCGCAAAAGTAGTATCGCCGCCGTAGGGCGGCACCTCGATCGAGCGCAGGATGGTGATCGAGGGCGGCTCGGGAAGGAACGGGGAATCCGTATGCCAGCCCTCGCCGAAGACCATCTTCGACTGGTCGTCAGCCTCCTTGATCAGCGGGTGCACGTTGCGGTGCCCGGGGACGCCGCTGGTGTAGGCGTCCTCGGCGAAGGGCCCCAGCCTGAGGCTGAAAGCCTCGTGCTCGGCGTGGCTGAGCCGCTGGCCACGGAAGTAGAGCATCTTGTGGCGGAACAGCGCATCCCGTACCTCCGCGAACTGCTCATCGGATATCCGGGTGATGTCCACATTGCAGATCTCCGCCCCCATCGATGCCGCCAGGGGCTTGGCCACGATATGGGCGTAGCGGGTGGCCGAGTTGTCGAATTTTCCGGTCGGATGAAGTCGCATGAGCCCCATGAAAGCCTCCTGCCTGCTGGAAACCGCCGGACGGGTATCACACCGCCCCGGATCGTAACGCCTGGATATTCAACTCAATGCTCACCGGGCAATGATCGCTGCCCATGACGTCCGGATGGATGGCCGCAGCCTGCACAGCCCCGCGCAGCGGCGCGGACACCAGCACGTAGTCGATTCTCCACCCGATGTTGCGCGCGCGCGCATTGGCGAAATGGCTCCACCACGTGTAGTGGCCATTGCCCTGCTTGAAGATGCGGAACGTGTCCACGAACCCGGCATCGACGAAGTTCTGGAACCCCTCGCGCTCCTCGTCCGTGAAGCCCTTCTTGCCGCGGTTGGGGCCGGGGTTGGAAAGGTCGAGCTCGGTATGGGCAACGTTGAGGTCGCCGCAGAACACCACGGGCTTTTCCTGCTGCAACTGCACGCAGTAGTCGAGGAACGCCGGATCCCAGTGCTTGTGCCTCAGCGCCAGCCGGCTCAGGTCGTCCTTGGCGTTGGGCGTGTACACCGTGACCACGTAGCAGCCCGGATACTCGGCCGTGATGACCCGCCCCTCCTCGGCACTGTCGCGTTCCAGTTCGTCCGCAAAGCTGTAGCGCTTTGCGAATGCGTGCGGAAAGCCGTTGACCACCGACAGCGGCTCCTGGCGCGAAAACAGGGCGGTGCCGGAGTAGCCTTTCTTGACCGCGGAATTCCAGTATTCGTGGTACCCGCTCATGTCGATCTCGACCTGATCGCGCGTGGCCTTGGTCTCCTGCAGGCACAGCACATCGGGCTGATGCTCCTCCACGAACTTCTGGAAGGTGCCCTTTTTCAGGACCGCGCGGATACCGTTGACGTTCCAGGAATAGATTTTCATCCAGGTATGATGGCACGGCACGAATGCCACGCCTATGATGGGCCACCATTGAAGGGGGGAAGCTCATGCGCGCATCCTGGTTTGCATCCACGGCACTCGCCGCCTGCCTGTCCGCATCCTGCCTGGCCGCGGATATTCCGGCGCCGGTCGCCGCAGCCGTCGCCGACAGTGCCCGCCCTGCCGCGGACACCGCCCGCGACGCCGGCCGCAAGCCGGCCCAGACCCTTGCTTTCGTCGGCATCAAGCCCGGCGCGCAGGTGGCGGAACTCCTGCCCGGGAGCGGCTATTTCACGCGCCTGCTGAGCGTGCTCGCCGGCCCCTCCGGCCACGTCTACGCGCTCTCCCCCCCGCCACGCCCGGGCGCACCGGCCCGGCCGGACCCGATCGCTGCCCTGGCCGCCGATCCGCACTACGGGAACATATCGGCGCTCACATTGACAACCACCGCGCAGGCGCTGGGCCTGCCGCATCCGGTGGACGTCGTGTGGACCTCGGACAACTACCACGACCTGCACAACATACCCAACGCGGACATCGCTGCTTTCAACAAGCACGTGTTCGAGGCACTGAAGCACGGCGGCGTCTACATCATCATCGATCACGCTGCAGCATCGGGCCACGGCACCAATGACACCAGGACCCTGCACCGTATCGATCCCGAGACCGTGACGGCCGAGGTCACCGCCGCGGGCTTCGGGCTGGCCGGCAGCAGCGACGCGCTGCACAACCCGCAGGACGATCACACACTCAAGGTGTTCGACCCCGCCATCCGTGGCAAGACGGACCAGTTCATCCTCAAGTTCGTGAAACCCTAGCTACCCCGCGATCCGCGCTACGACGTACAGGAAGGCGGCTCCAAGCACGGTGAAGAACGTCGTCAGCCGGCGCGGGTGTGCATGCTGGCTCTCAGGCAGCAGGTCGCTCGCGCCGACATAGAGGAAAAAGCCGGCAAACAGCGCCAGCACAATGGCAATGCCGGACGTCGGAATCGTACACACCAGGCTGACAGCCGCCCCTAGCACCGGCGCCAGCGCGTCGGTGAGCAGCCAGCGCCAGGCGCCACGCCGGTTGCCGCCATTACGCAGCACCACACTTACTGTGTTCAGGCCGTCGGCAAAATCATGCGACAGCACCGCCACGGCGACCGTGATGCCCACCGTGCGGCTGGCCTGGAACGCAATGCCGATGGCCAGGCCGTCGAGGAAGCTATGGACCGAGAGGCTCCCGGCCGCGGCCCAGGCGCGCCGGGGATCAGGGTCCGTATGACCCTTCGGACCATGATCCTCGTGACTCTTTCCCGGCAGCACCCGGTCGAGCAGCAGGTACAGGACGAAGCCGATGCCCGCCAGGGCCATCATGTTGCGCGGCCCGAAGCCGTGTCCCAGCTCCAGCGCCTCCGGCAGCAGGTCGAAAAACGCCAGGCCGATCACCGCTCCGGCACTGAAGCCCAGCACCAGGTGCAGGCGGTCGCGCAGGGCGATGCCCAGCCAGCCTCCAATCAGGGTGGATACGCAGGTGGCAAAAGCAATCAGCAGCACCAGGAGGTTCTGCAAGCGGATCTCCGGATCAGTCCACGGTCGAAACATAGGGACCGGAGCCTGGTCCCGAGGCATCAAAGTTATCAGTTATTGTCTTCAGCCCCCGGTATTCCACCAGCGGACCGACGTCGGGCGGCCCGCCGTACAGGTCCTCGAACATGGCCTGCGGGTCATGGCTGCGCCCGCGCGACAGCACCTTGGTGCGCAGAGTCACGCCATTGCTGCGGGACAGCCCGCCATTGGCCTTGATCCAGCTGCCTGTATCGCGGGCCAGGATTTCGGCCCAGACATAGGCGTAGTAGCCGGCGGAATACCCACCCGAGAAAATGTGCAGAAAATAGGCGGACAGGTAGCGCGGCGGCGCCGGCGCGAAATCCAGCCCGCACCGGGCCAGCACCCGTGCCTCGAACCCGGCGACATCGGCAGCCTCCGGCACCTGGCCCGCCTCGAGGGTATGCCAGCCCTGGTCGATCAGGGCCGCGGCCAGGTATTCCGTGGTGGCATAGCCCTGGTCAAAAGTCTGCGCCGCGAGCACCCGCCGCAGCAGTTCAGCCGGTAGCGGCTCCCCCGTACGGTGGTGGCGGGCGAAGTTGGCCAGCACGCATGGCTCGCGCGCCCACATCTCGTTGAACTGGGACGGGTACTCGACAAAGTCCCGCGGCACGTTGGTTCCCTGCAGCAACGGGTAGCGCACATCGGAGAGCATGCCATGCAGGGCATGGCCGAATTCGTGGAACAGCGTCGTGACCTCCTCGAAAGTCAGCAGCGCAGGCTCGCCGGCCGGCGGCTTGGGGATGTTGGCGTTGTTGACGACCACCGGTTTCAGGCCCAGCAGGCGCGCCTGGCGCACGAAGTTGCTCATCCACGCCCCGCCCTGCTTGCTGTCGCGGGCGAAGCAGTCCGCCAGGAACAGCGCGAGCGGCGCGCCATCCGCATCGAACACCTCGAACAGCCGCACATCCGGGTGGTAGACCGGCAGGTCGGTGCGCTCGCGGACGGTCAGGCCATAAAGCTCGTGGGCGGAGTGGAACACGCCATCCCGCAGCACGCGCTCCAGCTCAAAGTATGGCGCCACCTCGGCGCGGTCGAAGTCGTAGCGCCGCTTGCGCAGCCGCTCGGCGTAGAACGGCCAGTCCCAGGCCTCGAGCTCGAACGGCTCGAACCCTGCCTCGAGGGCATGTTCCGCGATCAGCTGCCGCAGGTCACGGGCGTCTTCCCGAGCGCGCTCCAGGGCCGCCGGTGCGAGATCCAGCAGCATGCGCCGCACGGCTTCGGGATCGCCGGCGGACTCGTCCTCCAGCTGGTAGGCCGCATGGTTCGGATACCCGAGCAGCGCGGCCCGTTCGGCGCGCAGCGCCACCATCCGGCAGATGATCCCGGTGTTGTCGTTCTCGCCACCGCGGCAACGCTGAGCGGAGGCCTTGAACACGCGCTCGCGCAGGTCCCGGTTGACCAACTGCGCCAGCAGCGGCTGGTTGGTGGTGTTCTGCAGCGTGATGAGCCAGCGGCCCGCAAGCCCGCGCGCCTGCGCGGCCCGGGCCGCGGCCCCGACCTGCGCTTCGGACAGACCTTCGAGTTCCGCGCGCGACTCCACCACCACCGCGCTGTCGGCCGTGGCCTTGAGCACGTTCTGGCGGAAGGCGGTCGTCAGGGTCGACAGCTGCTCGTTCAACTGCCGCAGGCGCTGCTTGGCCGCCTCCGGCAGCCGCGCCCCCGCGCGCGTGAACTGGGTGTGGTAACGCTCCAGCAGCTGCCGCTGTTCAGGTTCCAATCCAAGCGTCGCCCGCTGCTCGTGCAGCGCATCGATACGCGCGAACAGCACGGGATCCAGCAGCACTGCATCCTCGTGCGCCTGCAACGCAGGGGCGAGCTCGGACTCCAGCTGCTGCATCGCTTCATTGCCATCGGATACGTTGAGGTTGAAAAACACTGATGAGACGCGTTCCAGCAGCTCACCTGAACGTTCCAGCGCGACGACGGTGTTGTCGAAACCCGGAGCCGCGCGATTGCCGGCGATGAGTGCCACCTCCTCCCGGTGCCGGCGCATCCCCTGAGTGAAGGCTTCCCGGTAATGCTCGATCCGGATGCGATCAAATGGTGGCAGCTGGTAAGGCAGCGTGCTCGCCGTCAGCAGGGGATTCATCGACTCGGGAGACACCTGGTCCATGGGTCAATACGCTTTGGCTCTTGGTTCCTTTGTCGCTATTTTTACAGGGATTGCGGCCGGCTGCATAGCCCGCCGGGGGCGCTGCGTGGCCCCGGCGTGTTTTGATACACTGCCACCAGCACCCATCGCGCCGGCGTCCTGCCGCGCGCCTTTGAAGATCTTCCGCAGGATACAGGCCATGACCATCAAGCAAGACTCCGTCGTCACTTTCCACTACACCCTGAAGGACGATGGCGGCACGGTGATCGACTCCTCCGACGGCGGCGAGCCGCTGGCCTACCTGCATGGTCATGGCAACATCGTCCCGGGCCTGGAGAAGGAACTCACCGGCAGGACTGCGGGCGACAAACTCAGCGTCAAGGTGAGCCCGGCCGAGGGCTACGGCGAATACGAAGAAGGCATGGTCCAGCGCATTCCGCGCCGGCAGCTCAAGGGCATCAGCAAGGTGTACGTGGGCATGCCGCTGCATGCGCAGACCCCGAACGGCCCGCGCCAGGTGACCGTCACCCAGGTGCTCGGCGACACTGTCACCATCGACGCCAACCATCCGCTGGCGGGCAAGAACCTCAACTTCGACATCGCCATCACCGAGGTGCGCGATGCCACTGCCGAGGAACTGCAGCACGGCCACGTTCACGGCGCGCACGGGCATCACCACTGACTGAACATGGCGGCAGCGGATGCTGCCCGCGTAACTCAGGTGTCCTGTGCCCGGCCCTTCCAGCGCCCGCCGCTGCCACGCGCGTACTGGATGGCCGAGTGAAACGTCGCCCCCGCGTAGAACACCGCCGCCGCCGGCAGCGACAACGCCCACAGGGGTGAGCGCCCGTAGAAGCGCACCATGGGCAGGTAGGCCAGCGTCATCAGCAGCCACGCCGACCCACCCAGCGCGGCTGGCAGCGGCTGCCCGCTCAGCAGCAGCAGCGGCGGCGCAAGGTAGGTCAGCGCCAGGCCCAGCAGCGTTGCGGCCAGCAGCAGCCAGGAGTGGCGCAGCTGGTTGAATGCGGTACGGGAGATCATCGCGCCGATCTCCGCCAGCGACCTGTAGGGCCGCAGGCTGTGCGCGGTGCGCGTCAGCCCCAGCCACACACGGCCCCCGGAGCGCTTGATGGAGCGCGCCAGCGAGCAGTCATCGATGATCTCGCCGCGGATCGCTTCGAGCCCGCCACCGCGCGCCAGCGCCTGCGGCCGCACCAGCATGCAGCCTCCGGCAGCCCCGGCCGTCGCGCCCGGCCGCCTTATCCATACCGGCGGATACAGCATGAAGAAAAAGAATACGAACGCCGGGATCAGCCAGCGCTCCGCGGTATTGGCCGTCGACAGGCGCACCATGTAGGAGGTCAGATCCCGTTCCTGGCTTTGCGCTATTGCCAGCAGCGACGCCAGGTTGCCGGGTTCGTGGTGGATGTCCGCATCCGTGAACAGCAGGTAGTCCGGCGACAGTGCCTGCGCCGCGACGACGCCGCGGTTCATCGCGCACACCTTGCCACTCCAGCCCTGATCGGGGCCGCTGCCGCGGATGACGGTCAGCCGGTCCGCCGCGCCCGCACGCTCACCGGCCCGGCGGGCGATCTCGCCGGTGTCAGCGGTGCTGGCGTCGTCCACCACGACGACCTGCAGGGAACCGTCGAAACGCTGGCCCAGGAGCGACGCCACGGCATCAGCGATGACATCCGCCTCGTTGCGCGCCGGCACGATGGCCACGACCCGCGCAACCCGGGCAGGTGTCGGCAGTGGCTCAGGCGGCAGGATCGGCCGCACCCGCCAGAAACCGCCGCGCAGCCCCAGCAGGTAAAGCCAGATCGCAAGCGGCAGCAGCGCCAGATACCACAACGCAGTGAGTCGCCTCAGTGAGCCGCCACGCCGGAGAGCTGCCCCGCGCCCTGCGCCGGGGCCTCGTCCGGCTTGAGCTTCAGCAGGCTGACCGCAACGGCGGCCACCAGCGACCCGAACGCCATGATGGTGGCCACCTGGGAGACGGGGTGCCCGCGGTCGAACAGGACGCCGGCGATCATCGGCGCCAGCACCGCCCCACCGCGACCGACGCCGATGGCCCAGCCCGTACCGAACGCGCGCACCGAGGTCGGATAGGCGCGGACGAACAGCGCGTACATGCCGACGATCGCGCCGTTGGTAAAGAACCCGGAAGCTGCGCACAACACCGACAGGGTCTGAAGATCCTTCGGACTGTGGCCGAAGACGATCACGCCCACGGTGGACAGCAGCATCGCCCCGACCGTCAGGCTCTTGACGCTGAAACGCTGGGTCAGCAGGCCGAGTACTGCGCCACCAGTGGCGCCACCGACATTGGCCCATACCAGCACGCCCGCGGCCGAAGACGCAGCAAAGCCCATGTCCACCACGATCTTCGGCACCCATTTGAGCACGAAGTAGAAGGTCAGGATGTGGAAGAAGTACCCGAACGTCAGCAGCACCGTGACCAACAGCAGCGCAGGCGCGAAAATATCCGTAAAGCGCCCGGTGACGGACGTCGCCCCGATCACCGGCAGCGACTGCACCTGCGGATGGCCCATGCGGCGCAGGGCCGAATTGATCCTGGACAAGGCGCCGGCCGGCTGCTTCTGCGTCAGCCAGTGCACCGACTCGGGCATGAAGAAAAACACCGCCGGGATCAGCAGCGCCGTGAAGCCGGTGCCGAACCAGAACACCGAGCGCCAGTCGTGGTTCTTGAGCAGCTGCGCCACGATGAGGCCGCCCAGCACCGCGCCGACCGGGTAGCCGATCGACATGAACGACACGCAGGCATCGCGCCGGCGGGCGTTGGAATACTCCGCCGTCACGGCGTTGACCGCCGCCAGCACCCCGCCGATGCCGATGCCGGTGACGATGCGCCAGAAGTACAGGGCATGCAGGGTCGTCACGGTGGTCACCAGGGCCATGCCGGTGACCATGAGCACAAGGCAGCCCAGGATCGTGGGCCGGCGGCCGATACGGTCGGCGATGTTTCCCAGCAGGATGGAGCCGATGGCCATGCCGATCAAATCCATCGACAACGCCATCCCCAGGATGGTCTTGCTGACATGCCATTCGGCGGCGATGCCCGGGGATGCGAAGCTGATCGACATGACGTCGAAGCCGTCGAGCGCGTTCAGCGCCACGGTGATCACGATCACGAATATCTGCAACGCGCCCATCGGCGAGTCATGGATGATGCGGCGCGGGTCGGTATTCACTCAGCTATCCCCCATTCGATGGGGCAGAAATGCGTTGCTTCTGCCGGTGCCGAAGCCTATCACGGCCACCCCCGCCCAAGGCAGCGCGCCGTGACAGGTGGCCCGCAGGCGCAGCGTCAGCCGTCCGGATACCGGGCCTGGAGGCGCTGGAACAGACGGGTCATGGCCTGCACGCGCGCGGTGTACTGCGACACGTCCTGGTCGCCGCAGCGTTCCCCGGGCGCGGGGTGCCGGCCGCTCCTGGCCCAGTGGTCGGCCGCGCCGGCGCCGCACAGGTGCACGATGGTCGCCAGTTCCTGCCGGCGCGCCAGGCCCGCGTGCTGCAGGTGATAGCGCGCCACCATCGCCTCGACGTTCTGCGTCAGGTACGCCGACACGAGCTCCACCGCATGGCTCGGCACCACGCGGAAATACATCCCGTTGAGCCAGCAGGAGTGCACGTCGTCCCAGCGCCCCTCGCTCACCACCCGGTGATCGTGGATGCAGTAGCGGCTGGCTTCCTTGAAGGTGCCGTCGGTGATCTGGTACATCCCCACGGCGCTCGAAGCCGGCCGGTAGAGTTCGAAGAAGTGCGGCC
>DAIDKA010000098.1 GCA_027451085.1 Gammaproteobacteria bacterium | reverse complement strand
GGTCGCCGCCCTTGAGCCGGGCCACTTTCAGGCCCTTGCGTGCGTACTCGACCAGCAGTGCATTGATGTGTTCCTGGGGCACGGCCTCGCCGCGCTGCTTGCCGACGAACACCCGTTCAGCCTCACGGCGCGCGCGTGCGAGCACGCGCTCGGGCACGAGGCGGTCGTACAGCACCACATCGGCCTGCTGCAGCAGCTGCAGCGCGCGCAGGGTGAGCAGGTCCGGATCGCCCGGGCCGGCGCCGATCAGCCAGACCTCGCCGGTGGGCTTGCCGAGGTTGTCGCGGAAGTCCGTGAGCAGTTGCTCGAAGGCGGCATCGGCGGCCTCGCTGGCCACCGCCGCGAGGCCGCCGTCCAGGCGGTCGAAAAACTTTTCCCAGAACAGCCGGCGGCGTTCCGGTGGCAACGCTGCCTGGACTTCGGCGCGACGGCGCACGGCCAGGCGGGCGAGCTTGCCCAAGGATTCCGGTAGCAGGGCTTCGATGCGTTCGCGCAGCCGCCGCGACAGCACGGGGCTGGTGCCCTGTGAACCGATGGCAACGATCACGGGTGAGCGGTCCACGATGGCCGGCAGGATGAAATCCGACAGCGGGATATTGTCGGCCACGTTGACCGGGATGCCACGCGCGCGCGCGGCAGCCGACACCGCGGCGTTGGTCTCGGGGGAGTCCGTGGCGGCAAGCACCAGGGTGGCGCCCTCGATCTGTCCGGGCTCGAAGGTAGCCCGCAGATGGGTGAGCTGCTGCGGATGGGCGGTGAGCAGTTCGCGGGTGACGGCAACCAGTTCAGGCGCCACCAGGGTGACCACGGCGCCGCTTTGCAGCAGCAGCTCGGCCTTGCGTGCAGCGACGGCGCCCCCGCCCACGACGAGCGCCCGCCGGTCCTGCACCCGCAGAAAGATCAGCAGGTAATCCACGCAGTGGATTATGCCTTGGAACGCACCCGTGGATGCAGGCCGCATTCACGGCTTTCCGGGCTTTCCCACCACCAGCGGCCGGCGCGTTGGTCCTCGCCCGGCAGGATGGCGCGCGTGCAGGGGGCGCAGCCGATGCTGGGGTAACCCTTGTCGTTCAGGCTGTTGTAGGGCAGGTGGCGGGCACGGATATAGGACCAGACCTGGTCCTCGGTCCAGTCGAGCAGCGGGCTGACCTTGTGCAGGCCGTGCTGCTCGTCCCACTCCACCGGCCGGCCTTCGGCGCGGGTCGCAGACTGTTCACGGCGCACGCCGGTGATCCAGGCGCTGTAGCCGGACACGATGCTCTTGAAGGGTACTATCTTGCGCACGTTGCAGCAGGCGCGGCGCGCTTCCACGCTGTCGAAGAAACCGTTGATGCCCTGGCGGCTGACCAGTTCCGAGACCTGCGTCCCTTGCGGGTAGAGGACGCGGATGCGGTTGCGGTAGCGCGTCTGCAGTTTGCCCAGAAGTTCGTAGGTTTCCTCGTGCAGGCGGCCGGTGTCGATGGTGACGATGTCGATTGCGGGGCTGCTGGCGCAGATCAGGTCGGTGAGGACCATGGCCTCGGGCCCCAGGCTGTTGGCATACACCACGCGGCCGTACTGTTGCACCGCCGCGCCGAGGGCTTCGCGTACCTGCGCCGCCTTGGCTTCCAGTTCCAGAGTGAGTATCTGCGCCATGCAGGCACTGTACGGGTGACAAACGGGTAACAGAACGAATCGTTCGTCAGCACCACATGCCTGACGGTTATAATCCGGCCAGGAAGCCATCACAAAACGATCTGACCCCACAAGGGAGTGACCGGGAATGAAGTTGCACCAGCTGCGGTATCTTGCGGCCGTGGCCCACAGCGGCCTGAACATAACCGCGGCCGCGCAGAAGCTGCACACCTCCCAGCCTGGCGTCAGCAAGCAGATCAAGCTGCTGGAGGACGAGCTGGGCTTCCAGATCTTCACTCGCGAGGGGCGCAACCTGACGCGCATCACCCCGGCAGGCCAGCAGGTGATCGACCGTGCGCAGCACATCCTCAAGGAGGCCCAGGCGATCCGTGACCTGGCCACGGAACTGCGGGACGAGGGCCGCGGCAGCCTGTCCATCGGCACCACCCACACCCAGGCGCGCTACGTGCTGCCGGACGTCATCCACGAGTTCCGCACGCGCTATCCGCAGGTGAAACTGAACCTGCACCAGGGTACCTCGGAGCAGATCGCGGAAATGGTGGCCCAGGACCGGATCGACTGCGCCATCAACACCGGCTCGGAGCAGTTGTTCGCCGATCTGACGCTGCTGCCGTGCTATCGCTGGCACCGTGTCATCGTCGTGCCTCGCAGCCACCCCCTGGCGGAGGTGCCGAGACCCACGATCAAGCAGCTCGGTGCGTACCCGCTGATCACCTACACCTTCGGGTTCAGCGGTCCCTCGTCACTGCACCAGGCCTTCGGCCGCGCCAACCTGATTCCCGACGTCGCCATCACCGCACGCGATTCAGACGTCATCAAGACCTACGTGCGGCTGGGGCTGGGCGTGGGGCTGGTGGCGCAGATGGCGGTGGACCCGCAAGAAGACGCGGACCTGGTGTCGATCGATGCCTCGCACCTGCTGTCGTCGCATGTGACCTGGATCGGCTTCCGCCGCGGCGTGCTGTTGCGGCGCTACATGTACGACTTCGTGCACCTGCTGGCACCGCACCTGGACCGGCGCCTGGTGGACAAGGCGCACCGCCTGTCGGGCCCGGAGGAGGTCGCGCAGCTGTTCGAGGACGTCGAGCTGCCGCGCGCGAAGTAGGCCGCAGCCGCTGCAACGGGGTTGTCCACCCGCCAGGGGCAGATTGCGACGGGGGTGGCCTCTTTAGCGCGCTGCGAAACGGGTGATCTGCACGCCCCTGACGGGCACGCCTTCCTGGTAGGCGAGGCAGAACGTGGCAAGGCTTTCGAGCGCTCCCTCCAGGGTCTGCCCCGGCGCCAGCTCGAAGCTGTCAAAACCGGTCCGGGCCATGGCGAACAGCAGGTCGCGCTTGACGCCTGCGCCCACCGCGCGGATTTCGCCCTTGAACCCGTACTGCTGCCGCAGCAGCCGCGCCCAGCTGTAGCCGCGGCCGTCACTCATGGAGGGGAACTCCACGGCCACGAGGCTCACCTCCTTGAGGTGCGGGGCGAGGTCCTCGACCCTGTCCGCGGGCGCCACACGCACGCCGACCGTCTTTCCCGCCCAGGCGGTGGCCTCGGCCAGGAACTGCGCAACGGGGACGATGACGCCGGCGGCGCCAGCGGTGTCTTCAGCAGCGTAGCGCCAGTCGTCGTCGATCAGCTCAGGCGGCCGCAAGATCTTTCGCATACACGCGTTCCTTGAAGGGGGCGACGCCAACGCGGCCCACCGTGTCGATGAAGCGCTCTTCTTCCTGCCGCAGGTCGCGGTAGACGTCGAGGATGCGCTCGATGGTCTCGGCCACTTCGGCCTGCGGCACCGACGGTCCGATGACCTCGCCGAGCGCGCTGTGTTCGCGCGCCGAGCCGCCGATGGTGATCTGGTACCACTCCTCGCCGTGCTTGTCGACGCCCAGGATGCCGATATGGCCCACGTGGTGGTGGCCACAGGCATTCATGCAGCCGGACATCTTCAGTTCGATCTCACCGATGTCGTACAGGTAGTCGAAATCGTTGAAGCGCTGCTGGATCTGCCTGACAACGCTGATGGTGCCCGCGTTGGCGAGGCTGCACAGGTCGAGTCCGGGGCAGGCGATCATGTCCGTCAGCGTGCCCAGGTTCGGCGTGGCCAGGCCCAGGGCCTTGAGTTCCTGCCACACGGCGTGCAGCTGGTCCTGGCGCACGTGGGCCAGCAGCAGGTTCTGGTTGAGGACGACGCGGATCTCGCCGAAGCTTGCGCGCTCGGCGAGGTCCGCCACCGCGTCCATCTGGTCGGAGGTGATATCGCCCGGGATGTCGCGGTGGCCCTTGAGGCTGATGAACACGGCGCGGTAGCCCGGTACCTTGTGATCAGCGGTGTTGTAGCGGTACCAGGCGCGGAATTCCGCGCCATGCTGCGCGCTGACATCGATGTCCGTGAGCGTGGCGTAGGCGGGCGGCTGGAAGTAG
>DAIDKA010000097.1 GCA_027451085.1 Gammaproteobacteria bacterium | reverse complement strand
TCCACGATCAGCAGATCCCATTCCTGCCCGCTGGCCTGGAACAGCCCTTCCCGGCCGTCACGCGCCCCGGTGACGGCATGTCCCGCCTCACGCAGGCCCTGCATGACGTACTGCGCCGTCTCGGCATCGTCTTCGACCAGGAGGATTCGCATGCCGCATGATCTAGTCCGAAGGGGCATCCGGGTCAAGTTGGGGATCCGTAATGTACACGTCACCGATTGACGAGGAGCGGCGCAGTACTTTTCCTGAATGCCCATCACACGGATATCAGCGCTCGCGCTGGCCACGGTACTGGCTGGCACCAGCGCCTGCGCGACCTACAAGCCCCTGCCGCTGGACACCACAGCCGCGGGCAAGCCCGACATCGCGCAATTGCAGCACGGCGGCACCCTGCCTGACCGCCTGGGCATCGATGATGTTGCACGACTCGCGCTCGCCAACAACCCCGATCTGATTGCGGCCCGTACGGCGCGCGGGCTGTCCCGTGCGCAGGTGCAACTGGCCGGTATCCTGCCCAATCCCTCGTTCAGCGCGAACTACCAGGAGATCATCGGCGGCGCCGGCATCTTCCCCCCGGTGACGGCAGCCGTGACCCAGGACCTGAAGTCCGTGGTCACTCTGTCAGTCAGGCGCCATGCTGCGCGGGAGCAGGCACGGGCGGTGGATGCGAGCATCGCCTGGGAGGAATGGCTGGTCATGGGCAAGGCGCGCTTGTCCGCCATCGACCTGATGGAAGGTGAGCGGCAGCTGGCGCTGCTGCGCCAGAACGCTGCGCTCTGGCAGCAGCACGTCGAGCGCACCCGCGCCGCGCTTGCCCAAGGGGATGCAACGCTTGCATCCTTGGCGCCGGACCTCGCTGCGGCCAGTGATGCGCAAAAGGCCGCTGACGACTTCGAGCGTCAGCAGGAGGCGCGACGGGGTGACTTGAAGGTGCTGCTGGGACTGGCGCCGTCAGCGCACCTGCAGTTGACGGACAGCCTGACGCTGGCGCCGCTGGATGATGCTGCGGTTCGCGCCGCCCTGCCCGCCCTGGCTGACCACCGACCGGACCTGGTGGCGTTGCGACTGGGTTATGCCGCGCAGGAACAGACTGTCCGGGCTGCCATCCTTGCGCAGTTTCCGGCGTTGGCGGTCGGCCCGAGCTATGCCAGCGATCCCGGCGACGTGCGCTCCTTTGGTCCGCAGATCACGCTGGACCTGCCGCTGTTCGATCGCAACCAGGGCAGCATCGCCCGCGAACGCGCCTCGCGTGCGCAGTTGCATGCGCAATTTGCGGCCCGCCTGATGGCGGCGAAGTCTGAAGTCGAGGCGCTGCTGCTCGATCGAGAACTGCTCCAGCGTCAGCTTGCAGCCAAGCAGGCGCTGCTGGTCAAAATCGGGCCGGCGGCGCAACGCGCACAGGCCGCCTGGGAGCGTCGGGACATCGACGAGCGCACCTACGTCGATCTCATCACCACCGGCAACGCCAAGCGTCAGGAGGTCCTGGCTCAGGAGCTGACGTTGCTGGAGCAGCAGGTGGCGATCGCCACGCTGGCCGGCATCGGCATGCCGCCGATGCTGCCCGCCGACCGGCGGGTGCAAGCTGCGGAGAACCCCAAGTGAAACCCCTCATGCGATACACCGCCCTGTGCTGCGCAACCGCCGGCCTTTGCACCGTTGTGCTGCTGGCGCGGCATGCGAGCGCTGCGCAGGATGATGCCAGGCCGACCGGCAGCAGCGTGCTGGTTGAAACCCGCCCGGCCACGCGGGGCGAACTGCCGGAGCGACTGCTCGCCTATGGCAGCGCGCAGCCGGCCACGAACGGGGCCATGACCCTCAGCATGGCGGCTGACGGCCGGGTGATGCGCCTGCGGGTGACCCCGGGCGAGGCGGTCCGCTCGGGCCAGGCGCTGCTGGCATTGCATCTGTCGGCGGCGGCCACCAGCGCCCTGGTGCAGGCGCGATCGGCGTTGCGACTGGCAAAAGAGGAACAGGCCCGCACCGCGCGACTACTGGAGCAGCAGCTCGCCACGCGCGACCAGAAGGCGCAGGCAGACAAGGCGGCCGGCGACGCACAGGCCGCCCTGCAAGCGCTCGAACGGGAGACCGGCGGCAAGGCCGAACAGACCATCACGGCTCCCTTCGATGGCGTGGTCGATGCCGTTCCCGTGGCTCCGGGTGAGCGCGTGGCTGCCGGAGCGGCACTGGTGACCGTCACCCGTCGCAATGGACTCGTTGTCACCGTCGGCATCGAGCCCGCCGACGTCGCCCGGGTGCACCCGCGGCAGCACGTGGAGGTGGAGTCACTCGGCGTCAGCCCCCGCAGGTTCCCCGGAACCGTGATCCGCGTCGACCACCGCCTGAATCCCAGGACCCGGCTGGTGGACGCGGACATCGCGGTCGATGGTGACGTATTGCAAGGCGAGGTATTCCAGGCCCGCATTGAAATCGGCCGCATCGGCGGCTGGGTGCTGCCTCGCGGCGCGGTCCTTGAAGACAACGCAGGCTCGTACCTGTTCCAGCTCGATGGCTCGAAGGCGGTGCGCGTCGACGTGCAGCGCCTCGGCGGCGATGACGCCAACGTGGTGGTCTCGGGTCAGCTTGATCCTCGGCGCCAGGTGGTGGTGGTCGGCAATTACCAGCTCGAAGACGGTATGAGCGTGCGCAAGGCGGGCTCAGCCCGCACCGCCACCCGGCCATGAACTTCACCGGACTTATCGAGCGGCATGCACGCTCCGTGCTGTGCATCGCCATTGCGCTGGCGCTGGCGGGCGCGGTTGCGGCGCTGTCCCTGCCCGTGGGATTGTTCCCGCAGGTTTCTTTCCCCCGGGTGGTGGTGGACCTGTCCTGTGGCGACCGGCCCGCAGACCAGACGGTGCTGGCGGTGACCAGGCCGGTCGAGGAGGCGATCCGGACGGTGCCCGGTGTGCGCGATGTCCGTTCCGCCTCTTCGCGCGGAGCATCCCAGATCTCGATCGACTTCGGCTGGGGCCGGGACATGATTGCCAGCACACTGCTGGTGGATGCCGCCATCGCCCAGGTGCTGCCCAGCCTGCCGGCCGGCACGAGTTACAACGTCCGGCGGATGGACCCGACGGTCTACCCGATCATTTCCTACGCCCTCACATCCGACAGGATCAGGCCCGATACGCTGCATGATATCGCGCAGTTCCAGATCGTTCCCCTGCTGGCGTCCGTACCCGGCCTGGCGCGGGTGGACGTGCAGGGTGGCAGCGTGGACGAGGTCCAGGTGCTGGCCGACGTCCATCGTCTTGCCGGCTATGGCCTCGGGCTTGCTGAACTGGTATCGGCAATCACCGCTGGCAATGCTCTGCAGGCGATCGGACGGGTGCAGGATCATGACAAACTGTACCTGGTGGTTGCCAACAGCGACCTGCGCAAAATCCAGGATCTGAAGCAGATTGTCATCCGTGCGGATGCCGCCGGCGTGGTGCGACTCGGTGATGTCGCCGATGTCGAACCGGGCGCGGCGCCACAGTGGACGCGGGTGGTGGAGGACGGCAGACCCGCGGTACTGTTCAACGTCTACGAACAGCCCGACGGCAATGCGCTGCAGATCGCCCGGGAGGTGCGGGCCCGCCTGGCCGGTCTTGCCCTCCCCGCGGGCGTACGACTCGTGAACTGGTATGACCAGAGCACGCTGGTGGTGGATTCGGCGGCCAGTGTGCGCGACTCGGTGTTGATCGGTCTGGTCCTGGCCGGCCTGGTGCTGTTCATGTTCCTGCGCAATGCCCGGGTGATGCTGATCGCGGTGCTGGTCGTGCCCGCGACGCTGGCCATCACGGTGCTGCTGCTGCGCGTCCTGGGCGCAAGCTTCAACATCATGACCCTCGGCGGGATCGCTGCGGCGGTCGGACTGGTGATCGACGACATGATCGTGATCATCGAGCACATTGCGCGCCGGGCGGGCGCCCCCGCAGTCACCGACGGCAAGGCTGCGGTCCTGCCTGCGACGCGCGAGTTTCTGCGTCCGCTGACCGGCTCCAGCCTGGCGACGCTCATCGTGTTCCTGCCGCTGAGTTTCATGACCGGCGTCACCGGGGCCTTTTCCAAGGCATTGGCGATCACCATGGCTTCGGCCCTGGTGATCTCCTACCTGCTCGCCGCCCTGGTGGTGCCCATCCTTGCCCGGCGCTTCATCGACTTCACCCGCTGGCATGACCCGGCCGCGGGGCGTGAGAGTGCACTGTCCAGGAGCCACGCCTGGCTGCTGGACCGCATTCTGGAACAGCCGCTCATTCTGCTGGCCGCCCTCTTCCCGCTGCTGCTGCTTGGCTGGTTCGCCTACACCAGCGTGCCCAGCGGCTTCATGCCGCAGATCGACGAGGGTGGCTTTGTAATGGATTTCTACACCAGGCCCGGCACATCCCTCGATGAGACTGAGCGGGAACTGCAGCAGATCCAGGCGATCATACAGGCGCAACCGGAGGTCGAGACCTACTCACGCCGTACCGGCACCGGCCTCGGAGGCGACCTGGGCGAGCCGCACCACGGTGACTTCTTCGTCCGCCTGCGGCCGGATCACAGGCGCGGCACGGAAGACGTCATGGCTGCGGTACTGGCCGGAATCCAGCAGAACGTGCCCGGGGTGCAGATCGAACTGGCGCAGCTGACCGAGGACCTGATCGGCGACTTGACCGCGGTGCCTGAACCCATCGAGCTCAAGCTCTTTGCCACCGATCCTTCCACACTGATTCCCCAGGCGCGCAAGGTCGCGGCAGCAATCGGACAGATCGATGGTGTGGTGGAGGTCAAGGACGGTGTGATGCTGGCCGGTGATGGCATCGATGTGAAGATCGATCCGGCGAAGGCCGCATTTGAAACCGCCACCCCGCAGGACATCAGCACGGCCGTGGATATTGCCATCAACGGAGCCATCGCCACCCAGCTGCCCCGGGCGGACAGGCTGGTGGACGTGCGGGTGCGGATTCCGGAGGCCTTGCGCCTGACCACCGATGGCCTGGCCGACCTGCCCATCCGGGCCGCCGATGGCCATGTATTCCCGCTGAGGCGGGTGGCCACTCTGACGCCCGTGGCCGGTGAACCGGAGCTGTCGCGCGAAAATCTCGCGCCGATGGTGGCGGTCACCGCCCGCATCGAGGGCCGTGGCATCGGGGCGGCGATCGCGGATGTGAAGGCAGTGCTCAAGCGACCGGGCATGCTGGCTTCAGGGGTGCGCTATGAGTTCGGCGGCCTGTATCAGCAGCAGCAGATCGCGTTTCGCAGCCTGGCGCTGGTGTTCGCCGCAGCGCTGATTGCGGAACTGGTGCTGCTGCTGATCCTTTATGAGGACTTCTGCCTGCCGCTGATCATTGTCGGCACCTCGCTGCTGTCCACGAGCGCGGTCTTCACCGCCCTGTGGGTCACGGACGTGGAGCTGAACATCACCGCGCTCATGGGCATGACGATGGTGATCGGCATGGCCGCGGAAATGGCGATCTTTTACGTCAGCGAGTATGCCGAACTCAGGCAGGCCATGCCGGCGGCACAGGCGCTGCGGGCAGCCAGCCGCAACCGCCTGCGCCCGATCACCATGACCACCCTTGCGGCCATTGTCACTTTGCTGCCGCTGGCGCTTGCCATCGGCCGCGGCTCGGGCATGCAGCAACCGCTGGCGATCGCGATCATCGCCGGCCTTCTGTTGCAGTACCCCCTCGTGCTGCTTGCCATGCCGGTGCTGATCGGGCTGCTGAACCGCCGCTCACGGTGATCACAGCCTCGTGTGCCGCTGCCGCGGAATCCCGGCCGGTATTTTCCGCCCGTGACGACCGTCCTGCAGGTCCATAGCGGGTCTATAATCGTGCCGCATGACATCCAGCCGTTTCCTTTGGCGCGCGACCGGCACCTTTTCTCTCGGCGCAGCAGTCATCGCGTGCCTGTTGTCCGGTCGGCCGCCGGGAGCCGAGGCCCTGCCAGCCACGACCCAGGCGCAGGCGCCTCCGCTCGAAGCCTACCGATTCTCCGTTGATCCCAGGCTCAATTGCCGAGGTGGGTACTGCGGTGCGGGTGGTGAACCAGCCGTTCGTCTTTGGCTGGTACCGGCGTCATCTGTACATGGAGGCGTTTCGAGCAGGCGATGGGTCCGCAGATGATGAAGGAGCTGCGTGAGCGGAACGAGCAGGTGCGCTGGGACCTGGTCATGCAACTCGCCAGAAATCCAGTGGGTGTGCCGGTGGCGATCACTGATCCCGGTGCAAGCCTCGGACAGATTCTTGCGGCTGCGCGGCAGGTGCAGAACCGGCTGCCCGACGGCGCACCACCTGTCCCGCCGGCAGGTACGTGACTGCATAGGCCCGACCAGAAGTGCATCCGGCTTGCCGGAACCGGCTCCCTGTGTTAAACATTCGCCATGGCCCTGTTCCACAACCGCTATTACTTCTGGTTTTACCGTATTCCGGCAATGGCGGCGGAAGAATCGGGCGCAACCTGACCAGACAGGCAAACCTCGAAGATCCCGAAAAACCGCCAGTCACCTGGCGGTTTTTTTTTAACTGCAAGGTCTGGCCAGCGATGAGGAGACCAAGACCGTGACGCTTCAGTCCGACGATCTGCGCATCCGCGGCATGCAGCCGCTGATCACCCCGGAAGAGCTTCTGGCCCATTGCGTACGCACTGAGGAGGCCACCGCCACCGTGCTGCAGTCCCGCAGCCGCCTGCAGCGCATCCTGCATGGCCATGACGATCGCCTGGCCGTTGTCATCGGTCCCTGCTCCATCCATGACATCACTGCTGCGCGTGAGTACGCGACCCGGCTTGCCGCAGAGCGGGAACGCTTCGCTGGCACTCTCGAGATCATCATGCGGGTGTATTTCGAGAA
>DAIDKA010000096.1 GCA_027451085.1 Gammaproteobacteria bacterium | reverse complement strand
GTCGACGAATACGAGGAGCTGCTGACCGGCAACCGCATCTGGAAACAGCGCACCGTCGACATCGGCGTGGTCAGCCCGGAGCAGGCGCAGGCCTGGGGCATGTCCGGACCGATGCTGCGCGGCTCGGGCATCGCCTGGGATTTGCGCAAGAAGCAGCCCTACGCGGCCTATGCCTATGTGGATTTCGACATTCCGGTTGGCGCCAACGGCGATTGCTACGACCGTTATCTGGTGCGCATGGCCGAGATGCGCCAATCCAACCGCATCATCCGGCAGTGCGTGGAATGGCTACGCCGCAATTTCGGCCCGGTGATCCTGGAAAGCCACAAGATCATCCCGCCGCAGCGCGCGGACATGAAGGAAGACATGGAAGCGCTGATCCACCACTTCAAGCTGTTCACCGAGGGCTACACGGTACCGGCCGGCGAGTGCTACAGCGCGGTGGAGGCGCCCAAGGGCGAGTTCGGCGTGTACATGATTTCGGACGGCGCCAACAAGCCGTTCCGCGTCAAGGTGCGCGCCCCGGGATTCGTGCACCTGTCCTCGATGGATGAGATCGTGCGCGGCCACATGCTGGCCGATGTGGTGGCCATGATCGGCACCTACGACGTGGTCTTCGGCGAAATCGACCGCTGATCGGGAAGCAAACGATGCGAGCAACCGGCAATTTCGATCTGGTCAGGGACATCGATCCCGCGACGGTGCTGAGCGCGGAAACGCGCGCGGAAATCGAGCACTGGCTGACCAAGTTTCCGGCCGACCGCCGCCGTTCGGCGACGCTGCAGGCGCTGATGGCGGCGCAGCAACAGAATGACGGCCATCTCACCGATGCGCTGATCGCCGCGGTGGCCGGGTACCTGGGCATTCCGCCGGTATGGGCCTACGAGGTGGCCAGTTTCTACTCGATGTTCCAGCTCGAGCCGGTGGGCCGCCACAACGTGGCGATTTGCACCAATATTTCGTGCTGGCTCAATGGCGCCGAGGATCTGGTGCGCCACTGCGAGCAGAGGCTGGGCATCCGCCTGGGCGAGAGCACGCCCGACGGGCGCATCTTCCTGAAGCGTGAAGAGGAATGCCTGGCCGCCTGCGCCGGTGCGCCGATGATGGTCGTCGACGGCCATTATCACGAGCGGCTGACGGCGCAGAAGCTCGACCAGATCCTCGATGGTTTGAAGTGAGGTTGATGATGGCATACGGACCCGCACCCGAAGAACACCAGGCCGTCTACACCACGCTGCATTTCGACACGCCGTGGTCGCTGGAGAACTATTTGAAGACGGGCGGTTACCAGGCCTGGAAGAAGATTCTGGCCGAAAAACCGGACCCGACCTCGATCATCGACGAAGTCAAAAAATCGGGCCTGCGCGGCCGCGGCGGCGCGGGCTTTCCGACCGGCCTGAAATGGTCGTTCATGCCCAAGGGTGCGATGCAGAAGTACATCCTCTGCAACTCGGACGAGTCCGAGCCGGGCACCTGCAAGGACCGCGACATCCTGCGCTTCAACCCGCATGCGGTGATCGAGGGCATGGCCATCGCCTGCTACGCCACCGGCAGCACGGTGGCTTACAACTACCTGCGCGGCGAGTTCCATCACGAGCCGTTCGAGCACGTCGAGATGGCGTTGCAGGAGGCCTACGCTGCCGGCCTGCTGGGCAGGAACATCCAGGGCTCGGGCATCGATGTCGACATCCACAACGCGCTGGGCGCCGGCGCCTACATCTGTGGTGAGGAAACCGCGCTGATGGAGTCGCTGGAAGGCAAGAAGGGCCAGCCGCGCTTCAAGCCACCGTTTCCCGCCAATTACGGCCTGTACGGCAAGCCGACCACGATCAACAACACCGAGACCTACGCTTCGGTGCCGGCCATTTTGCGCAAGGGCGCCGACTGGTTCCTGGCCCAGGGCAAGCCCAACAACGGCGGGCCGAAGATCTTTTCGGTATCGGGCCACGTCAACCAGCCCGGCAATTTCGAGATCCGCCTCGGCACGCCGTTCAAGGATCTGCTGGCGCTGGCCGGCGGCGTGCGCGGCGGGCGCAAGCTCAAGGCGGTGATCCCGGGTGGTTCATCGGTGCCGGTGGTGCCGGCCGAGATCATCATGAAGGCCAGCATGGACTACGACTCCATGAAGGCCGCCGGCTCCGCCATCGGCTCCGCCGCGGTCATCGTCATGGATGACTCCACCTGCATGGTGAGCGTCCTGGAGCGGCTGTCGCGCTTCTACCGCAGCGAGTCCTGCGGCCAGTGCACGCCGTGCCGCGAGGGCACCGGCTGGATGAACCGCATGCTGGTGCGCATCCTGGCGGGACAGGGGCGCCGCGAGGACCTCGCACTGCTGCTCGATGTCGCCAACCGCATAGAGGGGCACACCATCTGCGCGCTGGGTGATGCCGCCGCGTGGCCGGTGCAGAGCTTCCTCAAGCACTACCTGCACGAATTTGAATACATGATCGACCACGGCGGCCGCAGCCTGGTCGAATCCCAGGGTCTGGCCGCGGCCTGAACGCTTGGCATAGAGACGCATAATGGCTGAAGAGTTCGTCAATATCGAAGTCAATGGCGTGCCGATGAAGGCACCCAAGGGCGAGATGATCATTCGCGTCACCGACGCGAACAACGTCTACGTCCCGCGCTTCTGCTACCACCACAAGCTGCCGGTGGCGGCCAACTGCCGCATGTGCCTGGTGGAGGTCGAGAAGGCGCCCAAGCCGCTGCCAGCCTGCGCGACCCCGGTCGCCGAGGGCATGAAGATCTTCACCCAGTCGCCCAAGGCTACCGGCGCCCAGCGCGCGGTGATGGAATTCCTGCTGATCAACCATCCGCTGGACTGCCCCATCTGCGACCAGGGTGGCGAATGCGAGTTGCAGGATCTTGCCGTGGGCTATGGCCGCGACATCTCGCGCTTCGCCGAGCGCAAGCGCGTGGTCGCGGATGAGTCGCTGGGGCCGCTGGTCTCCACCGATCTGACCCGCTGCATCCAGTGCACGCGCTGCATCCGCTTCACGCAGGAGATCGCCGGCGTGCAGGAACTGGGCATGGTGGGCCGGGGTGAAAACAGCACGGTGCGCGCCTTCGTCGAACACACCGTGGACCACGAGCTGTCCGGCAACATCATCGACCTGTGCCCGGTGGGCGCGCTGAACTCCAAGCCGTTCCGCTTCAGCGCGCGTGCCTGGGAGATGATCGCACACCCGCTGGTGGCGCCGCATGACGGCCTGGGCAGCAACCTCTTCGGTCATGTGCTGCGCGGCAAGCTCATGCGCGTGGTGCCGCGCGAGAACGAGGACATCAACGAGACCTGGATCTCCGACCGCGACCGCTTCAGCTACGAGGGCGTGTACAGCCCCGACCGCCTGGAGAAGCCGCTGCTCAAACGCAACGGGGAGTGGGTCAGCGTCGGCTGGGAAAGCGCGCTGGCCGCCGTGGTCGAGGGCCTCAAGGCCCATGCCGGCAGCCTCGGGCTGCTGGGCAGCGCGTCGGCGACCACCGAGGAATTGTACCTGCTGGGCCGCCTCGCGCGCGGCCTGGGATCGAATAACATTGATCACCGCCTGCGGCAGCGTGACTTCAGCGACCAGGCGGCGGACCCTGTGTTCCCGAGCCTGGGGTCGCGCATCGCCGAGGTCGACCACCTCAAGGGCCTGCTGGTGATCGGTTCCAACCTGCGGCGTGAAGTCCCGGTGTTGGCGCACCGCGCCCGCAAGGCCGCCCTGAACGGGGCCGGCGTGGCGTTCGTGAACCCGGCCGTATTCGAGTATCGCTTCCCGGTGGCCTCGTACGTGCTGTCCACCCCTGCGGCCATGGCCTGCGACCTGGCGGCCATCCTCAAGGCCGTGGCGGAAAGAACCGGCGGCGCGATTGCGCAGCACCTGCAGTCCGCGGTTAATGCCGCCTCCGTGTCCGATGCGCATCGCGCTGCGGCCGACGCGCTGCTGCGGGACGGTCCCCGGGCGGTGTGGCTGGGTGCGCTGGCACTGCGCAGTGCGGGTTTTGCCGATGTGCGCGCCCTGGCTGCGGGCATCGCCCAGCTGGCCGGCGCCTCCCTGGGGGTGCTGGCAGAGGGCGGCAATGCCGCCGGCGCACACCTGGCGGGCGCGTTGCCACACCGCGAATCGGCCGGCAAGCCGGTTGCGAACGCGGGCCTGTCGGCTGCGCAGATGCTGGCGAACCCGCTCAAGGCTTACGTGCTGTTCGGTGGGGTGGAGCCGGAATCCGACTCTCTCAACGCCGAGGCGCTCGAGGCGCTGGCCGGCGCCGAACTGGTCGTCGCCATCACGCCGTACGCGACCGAGCAGCTGAAGCAGGTGGCGCACGTGCTGCTGCCCATCGGCACTTTTGCCGAGACCTCAGGCACCTACGTCAATCTCGAGGGTGCCTGGCAGAGCTTTACGGCCGCCGCGCGCCTGGTCGGCGAGGGGCGTCCGGGCTGGAAGGTGCTGCGCGTGATCGGCACGGAGCTGGGCCTGCCCGGTTTCGAGTACCAGAGCTCCGAAGAGGTGCGTGAGGAATTGAAGCGCGCCTGCGCGCAAGGCCTGCCCCCTGCGTATGCCGGCTGCCGCGCCGTGGCTGCGGGTCTCGCCACGGCCGACACCTTCGATGTGCCCATGTACCAGGTCGATGCGGTGGTGCGGCGCTCGCCGTCCCTGCAGAAGACCCAGGAAGGGCACTGCGTGCCTGCAGCCTACTGAAGTTCTCAGGACGAATCGTGCTGAACAACCTCTTAAACGCCTGGTTCTCACTGCCGGACCTCGTGCGTTCCACGGTGTGGACCCTGATCGTCACCATCGTGCTGATCCTGTGCGTGGCCTTCACCACCCTGTGGGAGCGCAAGGTCATCGGCTGGATGCAGCTGCGCCGCGGCCCGAACCGGGTGCGGATCTTCGGCCTGCCGGGCACCGGGGGCCTGGGCCAGCCCTTCGCGGATGTCGTGAAGCTGCTGACCAAGGAGATGATCGTCCCGGCCAAGGCCAACAAGCTGCTGTATGTGATTGCTCCGGCCATCACCCTGGTCGCGGCGTTCGCGGCCTGGGCGGTGATGCCGCTGTCGCCCGACCTCACCATCGCCAACGTCAACGCCGGCCTGCTGTTCCTGCTCGCGCTGACCTCGGCCGGCGTGTACGGTGTCATCCTGGCCGGCTGGGCCTCGAACTCCAAGTACGCCTTCCTCGGCGCCATGCGTTCGGCCGCCCAGATCGTGGCGTATGAAATCGCCATGGGGTTCGCGCTGGTCGGCGTGCTCATGGCTTCGGGCACGCTCAACCTGGGCGATATCGTGCACCGCCAGCACGGCGGTTTCCTGTCCTGGAACTGGTTCTGGCTGTTCCCGCTGTTCGTGGTGTACTTCATTTCGGGCGTGGCGGAA
>DAIDKA010000095.1 GCA_027451085.1 Gammaproteobacteria bacterium | reverse complement strand
GGGACCCGTGACCTTGCGGATGGCATCCACGAGCAGCGGAAAGTGTGTGCAGCCCAGCACCAGCGTATCAGGTGACGGCCCGCCGGCCGCGCGGGCCGGATCAAACAACGGTCGCAGGTAGTGGCGCACCACGCCTTCGGTGACCTCCCCCTCCACCAGGCCCTCCTCGGCCAGCGCCACCAGCAGCTGCGTGGGCAGCTGCGTCACCACCGCCCCAGGACGATGGCGCAGGATGGCGCGCTCGTAGGCGCCGCCGCGCACCGTGGCCTCGGTGGCAATGACGGCGATGCTGCCGTTGGCGGTGGTCGCAACCGCGGCCTGCGCGCCCGGCTCGATCACGCCGATCACGGGCAGTTCCCCCAAGCGTGCGCGGATGGCGTCGAGACCCACGGACGATGCGGTGTTGCAGGCGATGACGATGGCCTTGACGCCGTGCAGGGCCAGGGCTTCGGCGGCCTGCACCGCATAACGCGCCACAGTGTGGGCGCTCTTGGTGCCGTACGGCAGCCGCGCGGTGTCGCCCAGGTAGATGAAACGCTCGTGCGGCAGCATGTGCGCCAGCGCGCGCAGCACCGTGAGCCCGCCGATGCCGGAGTCGAACACGCCGATCGGGGCGTCCGCGCTCACGCCTCGGGACGCAGCTGCGGGAAGGCGATGACGTCGCGGATCGAGGGTGCGTCGGTGAAGAACATCACCAGGCGGTCGATGCCCACGCCGAGGCCGGCCGTCGGCGGCAGTCCATACTCCAGTGCGCGCACATAGTCGGAGTCATAGAACATGGCTTCCTCGTCCACGTCCTTGCGGGCGACCTGGGCGCGGAAGCGCTCGGCCTGGTCCTCCGGATCGTTGAGCTCGGAGAAGCCGTTGGCGAGCTCCCGCCCCCCCAGGAAGAACTCGAAGCGGTCGGTCAGGAATGGGTCCTCGTCATTGGCGCGGGACAGCGGCGAGACCTCCGTGGGATACGCATGGATGAACGTCGGGTCCATCAGCGTGTGCTCCACGGTCTTCTCGAAGATCTCGATCAGCAGCTTGCCCGGACCATCGCGGTCGTTGAACGGGATGCCCAGCGCATCGCAGGAACGGCGCAGGTACGCGAGGTCACGCAGCTGGGTGCGGTCCAGCTGCGGATTGGCCTGCAGCACCGACTCTTCAACCGTCAGGCGCTTGAACGGCGCAGCCAGATCGTAGGGGCGCCCCTGGTAGTCGAACTGCATCGCGCCCTTGATGGTCTGCGCCAGGCCGCGCAGGACCTTCTCGGTCCAGTCCATGAGGTCGCGGTAATCGGCGTACGCCAGGTACAGCTCCAGGCTGGTGAACTCCGGGTTGTGCCGCGTGGACAGGCCTTCGTTGCGGAACACGCGGTTCAGCTCGTACACGCGCTCGAACCCCCCGACGACCAGGCGCTTGAGGTACAGCTCCGGCGCGATGCGCAGGTAGGCATCGATGTCCAGCGCATTGTAGTGTGTTATGAACGGCTTGGCCGCGGCGCCACCAGGGATGGGCTGCAGCATCGGTGTCTCCACCTCCAGGAAATCCTGCGCATCGAGGAAGTCGCGCAGGTAGCGGATGACGCGCGCGCGGGTGCGGAACACCTCACGGCTCTTGTCGGTCATGATGAGATCGACATAGCGCTGGCGGTAGCGCATGTCGACGTCCGCAATGCCGTGCCACTTGTCCGGCAGCGGCCGCAGCGATTTCACCAGCACGCGCAGCTGGGTCACCTTCACCGACAGCTCCCCGGTCTTGGTGCGGAACAGCTCGCCGGAGGCGCCCAGGATGTCACCGACGTCGGCGGACTTGAACTCCTCGTAGGCGGTTCCAAGGGCCTCGGACTGCAGGAACAGCTGGATCTGGCCGGTGCGGTCGGCGATCTTGGCGAAGCTGGCCTTGCCCATGACGCGCTTGAACATCATGCGCCCGCCGACAGTCACCTTCACCGGGTTGGCCAGCAGCCACTCGTCGTCCTTGCTGCCGTAGGATTCGTGCAGGTGGCCGGCCAGCGCATCGCGGCGGAAGTCATTGGGGTAGGCGATGCCCTGCTCGCGCAGGCGGGCCAGCTTGGCGCGGCGCTCGGCGATCAGCTTGTTCTCGTCCACAGCCGGCGCGGCACCCTCAGGCTTGTTGTTCATCAGTTGACTCCAGCCTTGAGGGCCGCTTCCATGAATTGATCGAGGGCGCCGTCCAGCACGGCGCCCGTGTTGCCCACCTCGACACCGGTGCGCAGGTCCTTGATGCGGGACTGGTCCAGGACATACGAACGGATCTGGTGCCCCCAGCTGACGTCTGACTTGGAGTCCTCGAGCACCTGGGCCGCGGCGTTGCGCTTGTTGACCTCCAGCTCGTACAGCTTGGCCTTCAGCATCTTCATGGCCATCGAGCGGTTCTTGTGCTGGCTGCGCTCGTTCTGGCACGCCACGACGATGCCGCTGGGCACGTGTGTGATGCGCACCGCCGACTCTGTCTTGTTCACGTGCTGACCGCCTGCGCCGCTGGAGCGGTAGACATCCGTCCTGAGGTCCGCAGGGTTGATCTCGATGTCGATGTCGTCATCGATCTCGGGCGAAACGAAGACAGAGGCGAACGAGGTGTGGCGGCGGTTGCCGGAGTCGAACGGCGACTTGCGCACCAGGCGATGCACGCCGGTCTCGGTGCGCAGCCAGCCATAGGCGTACTCGCCGCTGAACTGCACGCTGGCGCTCTTGATGCCCGCGACTTCGCCTGGATTGGAGTCGATGACCTCGCAGCTGAAGCCCTTGTCCGCGCCCCAGCGCAGGTACATGCGCAGCAGCATCTGCGCCCAGTCCTGCGCCTCGGTGCCCCCGGCGCCGGCCTGGATGTCGAGGAACGCCGAGTGCGGGTCCATTTTGCCGTTGAACATGCGCTTCAACTCGAGCCTGCGCACGTCGCGCTCCAGGCGGGCAGCCTCCGCGGTGATGTCGTTCGCAGCGCCCTCGTCGTTTTCCGCTTCGGCAAGGTCCAGCAGCTCGCCGGCGTCGTTGACGCCATTGATGGCCTTGTCGATGGACCCGAGTTCAGCCGCCAGTTGCACCCGTTCCCGGCCCAGCGCCTGGGCTTTCGCCGGGTCCTGCCACACCGCGGGGTCCTCGAGTTCGAGGCCTACTTCCTCCAGCCGCTCCTTCTTGCGGTCGTACTCAAAGAAACCCCCGAAGAACGCCCATGCGTTCTGAAAGGTCCTTGAGCTGGCGGCGAAGCTGGTTGAGTTCCATTGCGGTCTGAGGCCTGGGAAAAAGGGGACGCATTCTACCGCATCGGGACTGTCCCGGGCGGCGCCTGTGCTAGCATCCTCAGCCACAGCCATGGCACCTTCCGCATCAAGGATTTGCGCCCTCGTGGCGGTACTGCTTTGCCTGGGCGCCTGTGCCGGTCCACGCGCGGTCGAGCGCGTGGATGCCAACTCCCGGGCGGCGCACGCCGGGCTGTTGCAGAAGGCGAGGACGGGCCACATCGATCTCTACTTCCTGGGCGATTCCATCACCCGGCGCTGGGGCGGCGACACCACGGCCAACATCCTGTGGCGCATCCGCCATGGCGAACTCGACGGCGTGCACCCCAAGGTCATCGTGCTGCTGGCCGGCACCAATGACCTGGGCTCCGCGCTGCAGCACCACGCAGACCCCGACCGTACCGTCTCCTGCGCTACCTCGATATCCACGCACGGATGACCGATGCCGCAGGCCTGCCGCTGCCAGGCATGCTGGGAGCGGCAGGCCTGCACCCGGCCCTCGGCGGCTACCGGATCTGGGCCGCGGCACTGATCCCGCAACTGCGGCAGCTGCTGGGCCCGCCGGCGCCGATCGATCTGGCGCCACCGCCCAGCCGCAACCCTGGACTGACCGGCTGATGCAACCGCTTCCCACCCCGCGGGGCGCCTGGCCATCCCGGTTCACGGCTCTCATGCTGGTGCTGGGCATGCCCGACACCCTGCCGCAGCTGCGCGGTCTCACCACGGCCGATCCGCAGGACCCGGCGGTACGCGCCTGGTGGCGCTCGAAGGTGGATGAGATCTACCGCGCCATCCCCGACTTCGGCGGCTTCCTCGTCAAGGCCGACTCCGAAGGCCAGCCCGGCCCCCAGGACTACGGCCGCACGCACGCGCAGGGCGCGAACCTGCTGGCGCAGGCGCTGGCACCGCATGGCGGCATCGTCATGTGGCGCGCCTTCGTGTACGCAAGCAGTCCGTCCGAGGACCGCGCGATGCAGGCGTACCGCGAGTTCGTGCCGCTCGACGGCCGGTTCCGGCCCAACGTGCTGCTGCAGGTCAAGAACGGTCCCATCGACTTCCAGCCACGCGAGCCGTTCCATCCCCTGTTCGGCGCCCTGCCCCATACCCCGGTGATGCTGGAAGTGCAGCTCACCAAGGAATACCTCGGCTTCGCCACACACCTGGTGTACCTGGGACCGCTCATCGAAGAGACACTGCGGTCGGATACCCTGGTCCGCGGTCCCGGCTCGACCGTGGCGCGCGTCATCGACGGATCGCTGTTCCAGCAGCCCATCACCGGCATTGCCGGCGTCGCCAACATCGGCACGGACCGCAACTGGACCGGCTCGCAGTTCAACCAGGCCAACTGGTACGTCTTCGGCCGCCTCGCCTGGGATCCGACCGCGTCCTCGCGCGACATCGCCCGGGACTGGGTGCGCATGACCTTCAGCAACGATCCCGCCTTTGTCACGCCGGTGGTCGACCTGATGATGGGCTCGCGAGAGACGGCGGTGGACTACATGATGCCGCTCGGGCTGCATCACATCATGGCCCGCGGCCACCACTACGGTCCGGGGCCCTGGGTGACGGGCGGGCCGCGCGCGGACTGGACGGCCACCTACTACCATCGCGCAGGCCGGGACGGCATCGGCTTCGACCGCACGGCCACGGGCAGCAATGCGGTTTCGCAGTACGCCCCGGCGCTGGCCGCACAGTTTGCCGATCCGGCTCGCACACCGGAACAATACCTGCTCTGGTTCCACCACCTGCCATGGGATCACCGCATGGCCTCGGGCCGCACGCTGTGGGATGAGCTCGTGTTCCGCTACAGTCGCGGCGTTGCGAGCGTCGGCGCGATGCGCCGCACATGGCAATCCCTGGCACGATTCGTCGATCCCGGGCGTTACACCGAGGTCAGCGCATTCCTGGCCATCCAGGAACGCGAGGCGCGCTGGTGGCGCGATGCCTGCCTGAGCTATTTCCAGACCTTCTCGCGCCGGCCCATCGCCCCGGGTTTCAAACAACCGGCACATCCGCTGTCGTACTACGAATCGCTGTGCTTTCCCTGGGCGCCCGGCAACCCAGGCAGGCCGCAGCCGTGCGAGAGCGGTGTCCCGTGTGAGCTGCCGGCGCCGCAGCTGCCCTGAAGATCCCGCCCGCAGGCCCGTGCGCCGGGCCGACGGCTCACTCCCCTCGCAGCAGTCGCATGACCCAGGCGCGGATGCGGCGGTAGTTGTCGGGCCGCAGGGGTCCCAGCAGGCCATGCTGTTCCGGCGGCAGGTGCTCCAGCGGATGCCGCTCCGGACGGAACACATAGTGGTCGAACAGCGCCCGCCAGGCGCGCCGCTCCGCCGCCGGCCGTTCGGCAATGCTGATCAGGCCCAGCAGCATGCTGGCGTACGGCGCATCCGGTCCCGCCGCAAACGCATCCCACCAGTAATTCACCAGGGCATTGAACGGCTCGAGACCCTCGACCTGGTGCCACCACAGCTTGGGCAGGTACAGGGCGTCTCCCGGCCCCAGTTCGGCCACCAGTGCCTGTTCACGCACCTGTTCAAAGCGCGGATAGCGGGGGTCGCCAGGCGTACTGCCCACCGCAAGACCCACCGGCTGACCTGCCATGGTGTGGTCGATGGGGCCCACGTACAGGCTGCCGGTGGTCTGCGGCGGGTACAGCGTGAAGCGCCGCCGTCCCGCGATCACGCAGGCGACATTGTCATAAGTGTCAAAATGCGCCGACACCCGCGAAGCATGACCCAGCCAGATGCGCGGCGCGATATGCGGCGGCAGCACCGGCAGGGCATTGGCTTGAGCGAAACCCGGCAGATACTCGTTCGCCGGGATCGAGCCCAGATACAGCGTCGGCTCGCCGGGCGCGCTGCGCCCGGCGGCAATGGCCTCGAGGGCCGCGCCGAACGGCATGCGACGGCGCGTGAAATTGAAGCCCTTCAGGTCCTCGGTGTAGTAGTACCGGCCGCCAATGGCGGCATCGCCGACGAAGACCTCGGCCTCGCGGCCCTGGTCAAACTGTGACAGATAGACCCGCAGGTCCTGCGGTGACCGGGTCGCGCAATGTACGGCCGGCCACGCTCCCACCAGGCCACGCAGCACCAGCGGCCGGCACGGCTCCACGACCTGGCGCAGGAAGCGCTCTTCACCGGCAACACTGCTGCCGCTGACCTCAGGCAGCGCCTGACTCATACCCCGACCTCAACCCAGGCCCGAGCGGCGCGGTGCCTGCGGCGCGAGCGCCCTGTTCTTACGCTGCGCCAGCAGTGAGACATGTCCCAGCGATGCCCGCTGCAGGTGGATCAACTGCAGGTAGCCACGACGGAAAAGGTCCACCACCGTCCTGTCGTCCAAGCCCGCCAGGGCATCGTGGCTCACGGTGTAGAGGCCCTGGGCTTCGCGCCGCGAGCCATCATCGAAATGGGACGTGATGGTCACGGGCTCGACGAGCTTCAGCTCGAGGATGGTGCGGATAAAAGTCTTGGTTTGTTCCAGTCCGGGTTTCAGTTCGCGCAGAACGCCCATGACCGATTGCAGATATGCGGTCGGGTTGCCCACCTCGTCGAACAGGAGCTGCTCACCCGCTGCACCGACCCGTGGATGTTCCAGATCGACGGCCATGTCCTCCCCCGCGGTGTAGAACGGTCCACGCCGCAGGTTCAACGGACGGTACAGGTTCTCATCGCGCTGGGCATCGAGAAACAGGTTCTCCCCGGGATCAAAACCAAGCATGGCGCCACAATAGAACTGGCCCGTGTCGGCATCCTTGGAGAGCAGGATGGGATAGTGCAGCGCCAGGGCGCGGAACTCGCTGATGACGACCGGCACGAACCGCTGGTCATCCCCCAGCGAAAGTGACGGGCCGGCGGCAACCCGGAGCCTGCGGTGAAGGCTGTTGTTCAGGACGACGATGTTGGCCACTGCCTGCGTCACTCCAAAAAAGCGCCGGGAGCGATCATCGGCATCGCCTCAGCGACGCTCCGCAGGACGACCGCCATGGAAGGCTGCCGAAAAAGCCCGTGGTGATCCCGCGTCCTCCCGCACGCGCCGCCACGCCGGCGGCGCGTACAGGATTCACGGGCCCACCACGGGTGCCACTATAACTTATAACTTGAAGTGAACTCCCAGCGTGTAGGTCCGGCCGGTGTCGACCACATCCAGGACCTGCTCCTGGAACCGCCCGTGGGTGCTGAAGGTCTCGTCAGTAAGGTTCAGGGCCTCGAAGTACACCGACAGGTGTTTGTTGATGTCGTAGCTGGTGCTCAGATCCACATAGGTGGAGGCATCGACGAACACGGGCTCTGCCCCGTAGAGCGAGTTGGGCTGGTGCTGGCCGAAGTTGTTGAGGAACTGGGCCTGGTGGTTGATGGCGAGCCGCAGCATGAAACCGTGCTTTTCGTAGAAGGGCACGAAGTTCCAGGAGTTGGCCAGGCCGGTGACGGCAAAGTTGCCGGTGGTCAGGTCGTTGGGGTCGTAGGGCTTGTTGGTGCCGACGAAGGTGGCGTTGGCGGAAAAGCCGAAGCCGGTGTCCCAGAACATGTGCTGAACGCCCAGTTCGACGCCCCGCACCTCTGCCGAGGGTCCGTTGATGTCCGAGGTGATGGCGAACTCGGCCGTGCCGCCGCCCGGGCTCGGGCCGCCGGGACTGTAGGCGTTCAACGCCGGCAGCGTGACGCCGTTGACCGCCTGGGTCACGGTGCCACCGACGATGAAGTTGGTGAGTTCCTTGACGAAGGCGTCCACGGAGACATAGGAGTTGATGGCGTAGTACCACTCTGCGCCGAGATCGACGTTGTCCGACAGGTAGGGCAGCAGGTCGGGGTTGCCGCCAGTGCCGTTGAGGGCACCGATGCGCTGGCCCGCGGGAATGTCGACCGTCGGGGTGAGATAGCTGAGCGGCGCCCGGGTCAGGGTGCGAGAGATATCGAAGCGGGCCTTGAGGTCATCCGTGATGTCCAGGCCGAGATCGAAGTTCGGCAGCAGGTAGCGATACTCGTTGTTGGCATTCACCGAGACGATCGTAGGCGTGGGGGTCAGACCGTAGAGCGTCGGATCCGATGCCGCCGGCGTGGTGAGCGCAATCGGCAGCTGCCCGAGACCCAGCGAGTCCATCTTGGTGTCCTCCCAGCGCGTGCCGATGTTGATGTGCAGCGGCATATGCCCGATCTGCGCGACCGTCGACAGGCTGAGGTAGGGTGCCAGGATGTTTTCGCTGATGTCCTGGTGGGCGCCGACGTTTTCGTACATGAGGTACTGGCCGGTGCAGGGCGTCGCGCCTGCGAGGTTGCTGCAGTTGCCGACGTTCATGCCGGCGCCCTTCAGGCCCTGCAGGTAATTCAGGATCGCGTAGCCGTTGCCGGCGACGATGTTCGCCGGCAGCCTGCTGCCGTTGCTCCAGCCGCTGATGAAGCCGGATCCGGTGCTGAAGGTGCTGGATACCAGGCCGGCGGGCAGCGGCGCCACGCCACCGGCCGTGCCGTAGCCGGAATACATCTGCCAGGTGTAAGGCAGATCGGTGTAGTCACGCAGCTGCATGCCATCGTGCGTGAACTGCACGCCGTACCTGACGATGGTCTTGGTGTCATCGTCCTTCCAGGTCCCCTGGAGCTTGAACTGGTTGATGGTGTCGGCGTTCTGCTTGGACTCCATGACCATGACATGCGAGCCGATCAGGCCGGGATCGGTGAAATTGGCGGCGTTGCCGCCGGGGCCGTAATTGACCGGGTACGGCAGGCCGTTGCCGCCGGGCACCACGATGCCCAGGTTGTTTTCATTGGCCGGCGTATCGCCATAACCCACGTCCGCATCCAGCTGGCTGAGCTGCCCGCCCGGATTCAGCTGTGACGAGGCCGTGTAGGCGTCCGCCATGAACGAGTTGTGCTCATCGATGTCCCACTTGACGTTCAGCCCCAGGGTGTTGTCCCGCACCACCGAGCCGTTGATCGCGGCCTGGAAGTCCGTGTTCGAACCCGCCTGGGTGAAGCTGGTCACGGTGCCATCCGGCGCCTGGACCACATTGGACAGGCCACCGTTGCTGAACCAGGCGCTGAAGCCCTGCTGGTCCTGGGTCAGCGTTTCCTGGGAATAGTTGTCGTCGAGGGTGATCTCCAGACCGTCCACCGGACGGGCCTGCAAAGCCAGGCGTCCGCCCACGCGCTGGTCATCGTTCTGTTCCTGGTAGACCCCGTAGTCCTGGATGTAGAAGTCCGAAACCGTCGTGGGATTGGCGGTGCCCGGGCCGACCCCGCCCTGGCAGGGACCCTTGCCGGCCAGCTGGCACTGCGCCAGGCCGGTACCATTGGCGGCGTTGCCAGGAGCACCCTCCCAGCCCTGGATGTTGATGTGGTTGCCGCGCGTCTTGGTGTCCTCGTACGCACCGGCAACCAGGATGCCGTAGCGGTCGTCATCGAAGGTGTCGCTGATCAGCAGCGTGCCATTCGGGGTGGCGTTGTGGGCCCCGGTGGAATATGCGCTGGACATCGAACCACCGACCTGCAGGCCGGGATGATCAAAGGGCTTGGGATACTTGATGTTGATGGTCGCGCCGATCGCGCCACTGGACAACGTGGAATCCGGCGTCTTCATGACATCGACCTGCCCGACCAGGTCCGACCCGACGGCACCGAAGTCGAAACCGCGATCGCCAGTGGAGGTTGGCACCTCGCGGCCGTCATACAGGGTTTCGTTGAACTGCGGACCGAAACCGCGGACCGTGACCTGGGTTGCGGCGCCGGTGGAGCCGCCGACGCCGGCCATCTGCGTTTCTGCAGCACGGCTGACCGTCACACCGGGCACCCTTTCCATCGCGGTGGCGAGGTTCGAGTCCGGGAACTCGCCGATGTCCTCGGCCGAGATCGCGTCGACGATGCCGGCGGAATTGCGCTTGATGTCCAGGCTCTCCTGCAACGAGGCACGCAGGCCGGTGACCACCACCTCCTGCAGCTGCGAATCGTCGCCGGAGGCTGCGGCGGGCTGCTGTGGCTGCTGGGCCGCCTGCTGCGCGACCAGGGTCTGCTGGTCCTGTTGGTTCTGTTGGTTCTGTTGGGCCGGCTGGGCCGGCTGGGCCGGCGGAGCTGCCTGCTGGGCCTGCACCGGCAGGGCCAGGGCGGCCAGAGAAACCGTGGAGAGGCCGCCCAGGATGGAGCGGACAACCTTGGCGATACGAGTATTGCCTGAAACCTCGGCGATCATCACTTCCCCCTTCAACTCTTGCTGTTCGTTCTTGGATCAGCCGCTGCAGCCCTGCCCCTGCAGACCCGCCGGCACCATCCCGGGAATTATGGTAGCGCTCCCATTGATAGCGCTCCCATAATACGCACGACGCTTGTCAAGTCAAGCACTTCGTGTCATCAACTGAGTTGTTTTTTCAACGTGCTGGAAAGCCGCTTTTATACGGCGTATGAAACCGGCTTGTGTGCAGTGCAATAAGGCGTGTTTGCACTGCAATGCGGGCTCAACGCCCGCAATTCACGATCCGGTCGGCCGCGCTGCCCAGCCCCACCGTGGCCAGTGCCACACGTGATCCCGCGCCGGCGCCCAGCACGAACGGCTGTTCCACATGACTTAAACCCGCCCCCCGGGTGCGCATGCACTTGAGCGGGACGCCGAGCTTGAACCACCGCCCCTGCGGCAGGTCGCGCAGTTGCGGACGCAGGTCCACACGTGCGTCATTCAATCCGATCCAGGCCCGGCCGCCGGCGGCAACATTGAGCCGCAGCGTCGCAACCAGCAGGACATCGCCATTGGCCTGACGGTCGAGGTCCAGCGGTGCGCCGGCACGGATCAGCACCCGCGCATCATCCCGTTTGAAAGCAAAACTGCGGGCGGCCTCCTGGGCCCGGTAATCGACTGCGGTCATCGTCAGCGAGTGGTCGGCGGTGCTGGCGGACCGGGCATCACCGGAGACCGGGACGCCGTTGGCGCCCAGCAGCAGCAGCGTGTAGCCGTTCGTGGGACGCCCCAGCGCGAGGTACTGGCTTTGCGACGCCTGCGCGGCTTCGATGCCGGAAACCTCGGGCAGCCTGCCGACCACGGCATGGCTGTCGTAGTTGAGGCCGTAGCCGCGCGCAAACAGCGGCTTGCCGCCGGCGCGTGCGCTGTCCGGCCAGTCGTAGGAAAGGGTGCCGCGGAAGTCATGGGCGGCTTTGCCGCCAGCGGTCCGCAGCAGCACATCAGCCACACCCTCGCCCTCGCTGCCCGGCAGCCATGCGGCCACGAATGCATCCGCCGCGTTGATTTCCCGGTTCAGCCACAACGGGCGGCCGCCGAGGTACACCGCCACCTCCTTGATGCCTTCGGCCTTTAGGTGCCGCAGCAGCTGCAGGTCCTGGTCGTCGCCGGGCCGGTACAGCAGCGAGGGCAGATCCCCCTGGAACTCGGCGTACGGATCCTCGCCAAACACCACCACCGCAACATCCGGCCTGCCGGCATGACGGCCGTCGGCGGAAATCACAGCCGTGCCGCCCGCGGCCCGGATCTGCCGGGCCAAAGCCGCCCCGATGGACTGCGCGCCGGGAAAATCCGCATTCGTCAGACCCGTTCCCTGCCAGTTCAGGGTCCAGCCGCCGCTCTGGCGTGAAATGCTGTCCACGCTCCTGCCGGCCAGCAGGATGTGCAGGTGCGGATCGAGCGGCAGCAAGCCGTCATTGTTCTTCAGCAGCACCAGCGACTCACGCACCGCGCGGCGCGCCAGTTCCCGGTGCGCCGGGCTGCCGACCACCTGCGCCGCCTTGCGCGCCAGCGGCCACGACGATGGCCTGCCGGCGGCAAACAGGCCGGCCTGGAACTTGACCCGCAGGATGCGCGCGACAGCATCGTCCAGCCGCGACTGCGGGATGATCCCGCTCTTCACCTCACGCAAGGTGTTCTCGTACAGTCCCCGCCAGCTGTCGGGCGCCATCACCAGGTCGATCCCGGCGTTGAAGACGGCCGGACAGTCCGTCGTGGTGCAACCGGGCAGCTGGCCCTGCGCGTTCCAGTCGCTCACCAGCAAGCCCTGGAAGTCCATCCGCTGCCTGAGGACCCCGGTGAGCAGCCCTTTGTTGCCGCTCATCTTGCGGCCATCCCAGCTGGAGAACGACACCATGATCGTCTGCACGCCGGCATCGATCGCCGCGCGGTAGCCGGCGGCATGCACCGTACCGAGCACCGTCTCACTGACCTCGGTGTCCCCCTGGTCCTTGCCGTCCTGGGTGGCGCCGTCGCCGACGAAGTGCTTGGCGGTGGCCACGACATGCGCGCCATTGAGAAAATCAGCCGTCCCCGGGGCGCCCTGCAAACCCTCGACCATCGGACCTGCATAGGATGCAACCAGCGCGGGGTCCGAGGAGTAGCCTTCGTAACTGCGGCCCCAGCGGTTGTCCTGCGGCACGGCC
>DAIDKA010000094.1 GCA_027451085.1 Gammaproteobacteria bacterium | reverse complement strand
GGAGCGCTGGTGCATCACCTGGGAAGGGAGGCCGAAAGTCATGGTTTTGCCGCGCGCCTGATCCAACGGCTGAAGGCGCTGCATTCACAGGCGCCGCTCACCGCGGTGGTGGCGAACGCCTCCGGCTGCGGCACGCAGCTGAAGGACTATGGCTTCATGCTGCGCGGGGACGCGCACCTGGCTGCAGATGCCGCCTGGGCGGCGGCGCTGGCCCGCGATGTGACCGAGGTGCTGGAGGGTTGCCTGCCAGCGCGCGAGCCGGGGCTGCCGCTGCCGGTGGTGGCCTACCACTCGGCCTGCTCGCTGCAGCATGGACAGAAGCTGGATGCCTTGCCGCAACGCCTGCTCACCGAGGCCGGTTTCACGGTGCGCACGCCCGTGGAAGGTCATCTGTGCTGTGGTTCGGCGGGGACCTACAACATCCTGCAGCCGCAGCTGGCGCGGCAGCTGCGTGAACGCAAGCTGGCGAATCTCGCGCGCACGCAAGCGCAGGTGATTGCCTCGGGCAATGCCGGGTGCACGGCGCAGCTTCGCGCCGGCGGGACGACCGTGCCGGTGGTGCACACCGTCGAATTGCTGGACTGGGCCTGCGGCGGACCTCGGCCCTGGTGAGCCGGGAGCGTCGCATACTGTGGCCACGGGGCTAAGCCCGGGTGAGGTAGCGCCGGACGCCGCCGTCTTCCAGGCGTTCCAGGCGGCCCTCGGCGGCCAGGTATTCCAGGTGCGCCAGGGCTTCGCCCAGCGCGAGATACAGTTTGAAGCCCTCGTGCTGGCGCCGGTACAGGAAGGGCAGGGTTTCAACAGCCGTAAGCGCGGTGCGGCAGGCGTCGAGCAGCTTTTCCAGCCGCTGTTCGTGATGTCGGCGCAGTTCCTGCGCCCGCTCGGTGACACCACGGAAGGGCAGGCCATGCGAGGGCAGTGTAAGGGTGTCGCGGTCGATCCGGGACAGCCGCTCGAGGTCCGCGAGGTACGTCCCCAGCGGGTTGGCATCGTCCACCATCGGGTTCCAGCTGACGTTGGATGATAGGGAGGGCAGGACCTGATCGCCGCAGATCAGGATGTCCTGCGGCCCGCTGCTGTGCAGGCAGAGGTGGCCATAGGCATGACCGCCGGTGGCGAGCCAGCGCCAGTCGCGTCCGCCCCAGCGGCTGGTGTCGTCGTTCTCGGGAAAGCGCTCCACCTGCGGCAGGCCGCTCACCGCCGTGCGGTAGACCTTGAATTCCAGCACCGGGAGCATCTCATCGGCCGTCACCTGCGGCAGCCCGTGGTGCACCAGTTGGGCGCGCCGCTGCGCCAGTTCGTCCGGCGTGGGCTCGCGTGTCAGCAGCTGCAGTTGTTCGTAGGTGCCCCGTGACGTCCACAGCGGCACGCCGAAACGGTCCTGGAGCCAGGCCGCAAGCCCTGCGTGGTCCGGGTGCAGGTGGGTGAGCACGATCAGGCGCAGCGGCAGCCGGCGCAGCGGGCCGCGCTCGAGCGCCAGCCATGCCTCCCGGGTGGCGTCGGTTGCCTCGCCGGTGTCCACCAGCACGAAGCCCCCGTCGTCCTCCAGCAGCCACAGGTTGATATGGTCCAGCCCCGCGGGCAGCGGCATGCGCAGCCAGTGGATGCCCGGAGCCACCGGCACTGTTACGCCGGGGCGCGGCGCCGGCTGTTCGATGAAGCGCAGCGTGCCCGCAGGCGGGACCGCCATGCTCAGCCCGCCTTGAGCGTGTGATGCGCCGGCTGGTGACAGTCTTCCTCATCGGCGGGCGCCGCGCAGACGTCGTCCTCGATCTGCACCGTCGCATGTTCCACGCCGAACTTGTGGCGCAGGTGTTTGACCAGCACGGTGAGGGCCTCGCGCCGGTCCGCGCCCGCGGTGAGCTGCGCGTGCAGGGTCACGATGGGGGACTCCCCGGTCAGTGACCAGGCGTGCAGGTGGTGGATGCCGCGGATGCCGGGCAGGGCTGCCAGTTCATCCTCCACGGCATGCGGGTCGAAGCCGGGGGGTGCGCCCTCCAGCAGCACATGGGCGGACTGCTGCGTCAGGCGCCAGCCGGAGCGCAGGATCAGCACGGACAGGGCCAGCGACAGCAGCGGATCGGCACTCACCCAGCCGAAGAACAGGATCAGGCAGGCGGCGGCCACCGCGGCGCCGGAGCCGGCGAGATCCGACAGCACATGCAGGCGCGCGCCGCGTTCATTGAGAGAAGATGCGCCGTCGAGCGCCAGGAAGGCGCACAGGTTGGCGACGGCGCCGATCACCGCGACCGCCAGCATGATCGTTCCCTGGACATGCGGCGGGTCGAGCAGGCGGTGCACGGCGGTGACGACCACGCCCACCGTCAGTACGATCAGCGCCAGGCCGTTGGTGTAGGCCGCCAGTGTCTGATAGCGGCGGTGTCCGTAGGTGCGGTCGGCACTCGCCGGGCGCTGCGCCATGCGGATGGCGAGGATGGCAAGGGCCAGTGAGGCGCAGTCCGCCAGCATGTGCGCGGCCTCGGCGTACAGGGCGATGGAGTTGGACCACCAGCCGCCCACGGCTTCCACCAGCGTGAATGCGAACAGCGGGCCGAAAGCCCACCACAGGCGGCGCCCGCTCGCCCGGTCGTGCGAGTGCGAATGGTCATGGCCGTGGGAGTGCCCATGACCATGGGAGGGCCCATGCCCGTGAGCGTGGCCGTGCTCGTGCGGGTGGCCGTGGGAGTCATGCCGGGGATGGGCGTGGGAATGGCTGGCAATGGGAGGTTATCCTACCACAAATGGACAACTCCCCGGTTTCTGGAGCCTCCGCAGGGGGCGCCGTCGCGGCCGACACCACCCGCTGGACTTATGTAGGACTGCTGCTCGTCTGCGGCATGGGCGCGGCCATGCAGATCGGCAAAGCGCCACCGGCGCTGGGCGCGTTACAGCAGGACATGCACCTGGGACTGGTGGCCGCTGCCTGGGTGATTTCGATGTTCTCGGTGGCCGGGGCCCTGCTCGGCAGCCTGACCGGCTCGGTGGTGGATCGGATCGGACCGCATCGCGCAGCGGTGGGCGGCCTGTTGTCCATGGCTGCGGCCGGCCTGCTGGGCGCCTCGGCGCAGCATACCGCCGGGCTGCTGGCCAGCCGCGCGCTGGAGGGAACGGCCTTCATCATCGTCGTGGTTGCCATTCCCAGCCTGCTCGGCGCCAGCGCGAGTGCGGCGGACCGTCGCTTCGTGCCGGCGCTGTGGGGCACGTACATGCCCACCGGCATGGCCATCGCCATGGCCACGGCGCCGATGGTGCTGCATGCGCGGGGGTGGCGGTCGCTGTGGCAGCTGGACGCGGCGGTGCTGGTGGTGCTGGCCGCGCTGTTGTGGCTGGCGCCGCCGCCGGTGCTGATGGTGCGGGGCCGGTCGCTGCCGACCTTCCGGCAGCTGCTGCGTTCGGTCTGGCATCCGGGACCCGTGCTGCTCGGGGTGATCTTCGCCTGCTACACCTGGCAGTACCTGTCGGTGAATGGCTTCCTGCCCACCATCCTGCACGCCCAGGGGATCACGTCGCAGACCGCCGGGGTGCTGACCGCGGTGGCGGTGCTCTCGAATGCCTTCGGCAACCTGGCCGCCAGTGCGCTGGTGGCGCGCGGGATCGCGCCGCGGCGGCTGATCGCGGTGGCCTGTATCATCATGGGGCTGGCGGGCGTCGGCATTTTCTCAAGCGCATTGCCCGCGACGCTGCGTTACCTGCTTGCCGTCGCGTTGTCCGGTTGCGGTGGCCTCATACCGGCATCGCTGTTCGCACTGGTGCCGCGCGTGACGCAGGACCGCGAGTCCACCGCCACCACCATGGGCTTTGTCGTGCAGTGCTCGCACATGGGCCAGCTGGCGGGTCCACCGACCGTGGCCGCCGTGGCGGCGGCGGCCGGAGGCTGGCAGTTGTCGGCGCTGGTGCTGGCACCGGCCGCGGTGCTGGCCTGGATCGCAGCCCGGCTGCTGCGCGGTGTGCGGCATTGAATCGAGTTTTGACCGAGCGTATGGAGCGTAGAGAGTTTTGATCAAGCAGACCCTGGTGTTCATCCCCGGCCTGATGTGTGACGAGGCCGTCTGGGCGCCCCAGATCGAGGCCCTCAAGGGCCGCGTGCAGGTGCCGGTGGCGGACCACGGCATGAAGGATTCCCTGGTGGCGATGGCAGAGGCCATCATCGCCCGTGCGCCGCCGAAGT
>DAIDKA010000093.1 GCA_027451085.1 Gammaproteobacteria bacterium | reverse complement strand
CTTCGGGTAATGTTTCATTTCGTCACCAGCAGCGCATCGATCGCGGCCAGGTCCTGTTCAGACAGACGACCCGCCTGCTGCTTCAGGGTCAGCAGCGCTGTGAGATAGTCGTAGCGCGTCTGGAAGTAGGCGCGCTGCGCGTTGTAGTAGTTGGACTGGGCGTTGAGCAGGTCGAACTCCCCGCCGGTGCCGAATTCCACGTTACGCTGGCTGGCTTCGACCGCGACGCGTCCTGACTCCACCGCGCGCTGCGCCACCGTCACGCGCTCGATGCCGCTGAGGACATTGCGGTAGGCCGCACGGGTCTGGCGCTCGGTGTCGCGCTTGAGTCCCTCGTACTGGGCAAGCATTCCCCGGTACTGCGCCCGTGACTGCCGCATGGCAGAAGCCACCGCGCCACCCTGGAACAGCGGCCAGTTGATCGACACCCCGATCATCTGATCGGTCTGGCTGCCACCGAAGGCCGGGTCCTGCCAGGTGTGCTCGGCGCTGCCGCTCAGGGTCAGCGTCGGCAGCCCCTTGCCCTGTTGCACGGCAATGTCCCGGTTCGCCGCATCCACCTGTAATTGTGCCGCCCTCACCGCGGGATTGTCGCGCAAAGCCGCGGTCACCCATGCCTCCAGTGAAGCTGGATCCGGGCTGGTCAAGGGAATGCTCTCCCGCAGCGAAGCCACCTCCCCGGGATTGACTCCGACTATCTCGGCCAGAGCGAGTTCGGCGTCATCGAGGGCATTGCGGGCATCGATCACCCCCTGCTCCGTCGCGTCGAAAAAGGACTGCGCCTGCTCCGACTCGCTGCGCGGGCCGACGCCGGTCTGCTCGCGGCCACGCGCCTGCTTGAGCAGCACGCCATATCCATCCCGTTCCGCGACATTGGCGGCCAGCTGGTCCCTGACGGCGAGGATGTTGAAATAGGCCTGGGCTACCCGCAGCAACAACGCCTGCTGCGCCGACAGCAGGGTCGCCTGGGCGCTGGCGGCCAATGCATTGGCCTCGCGCAGCTGGTTGAACGACTGGTAGCTCCACAGGGTCTGCGTCAGGCTGAGCGTATAGGCATGGGCATCGCCGATGCAGTGTTCGGTCGTCAGATCAGCGGAAAGTCCGCAACCTGCGACCGTGCCAACTTGCGCGCCGGCTGGCTGATCCAGCTGCACACCCAGGTTCTGGCGGGAACCGGTGCCACTGGCCATGACCTGGGGCAGCAGCTGGGCGATGGCCTGGGGCTTCACCTCGATGGCGGCATCACGCTGCGCGATGGCCGCCTGCAGTATCGTGTCTTGCGCAAGCGCCAGCTGGTACATGCGCACCAGGTCATTGGCATGCGCGGCACCCGCCATCAGCAGCGCCGTCACTCCCAGCGCCAGCCCCCATTGCCGCATCACGTTCCATCCTTGGCCGGAAAAATCCTTCCCGGAGCCAGGTATTTCAAATGCCGTGCCACCGACGGGGATCACGTAACCCCTTGTTTTTACTTTGTTACAGACCAGGACACCGGCAGACGGACTGTCCGCGGACAGCCAGGCGGACACCGGGCCGGACAGCGGCATTTGGTGCTGCGGCGGCCACACTGTAGAATTGTCGGTTTGCTCGCGGGCCGCACCGCGTACCCGGACACCATGAAGACTCCCAAAGGCCTGCAGCCGCTGATCGATGATGGCGTGATCGATGAAGTCCTGCGCTCACTCAAGAGCGGCAAGGAGGCGACCGTCTACGTCGTGCGCTCAGGCGAGAGACTGCTGTGCGCCAAGGTGTACCGCGACATGGGTCAGCGCAGCTTCCAGAAGCGCGCCACGTACCAGGAGGGACGCAAGACCCGTGGCAGCCGTGAAGCGCGTGCCATGGGCAAAAGCACCCGCTTCGGCCGCCGGGAGCAGGAGCAGGCCTGGAAGAACGCCGAGGTCGATGCCCTGTACCAGCTGGTCGCCGCGGGAGTGCGCGTGCCCAAGCCCTATGGCTACTTCAACGATGTGCTGCTGATGGAAATGGTGACGGATGCGGCCGGCGCTCCCGCGCCGCGCCTGGGTGAAGTGGACCTCACCCCCGAGGTCGCCCGCGGGTTCCATGATTTCCTGATCCGGCAGGTGGTGCGCATGCTGAGCCTCGGCCTCATCCATGGCGACCTGTCGGAATTCAACGTGCTGGTGGGCAGCAGCGGCCCGGTGATCATCGACCTGCCCCAGGTGGTCAACGCGGCGGGCAACAACGCGGCTCTGGCCATGCTGGAGCGCGACGTCAACAACCTGCGCAACACCCTGGGCCGGTTCGCACCGGAACTGCTGACGACCGAGTACGCCCGCGAGATGTGGGCGCTGTACCAGGAAGGCAGTCTGCTGCCGGACACTGCGCTCACCGGCGTATTCGCGCGCGAGGATGTCGCCGCCGATACCCAGGCGGTCATGGCCGTGATCGACGAGGCACGCGAGGAAGCCATCCGCCGCGAACTGGGGCGCCTGGCTCAGGAGGCCTGAGGGCCCGCATCCTCATCAAGCCGTGCCTGCAGCGCCTCCAGTTCCTCGTTGGCGGCCATCCACTCGGTCTCGACCCGCTGCGTATCCCGCGCCAGTTGCGTCTGCTGCGCCAGCAGCTGCTTGAGCCGGTCTTTGGCAGCCTCGCTGTAGATGTCAGGCGAGGCCAGCTGCTCCTGCACCGCGGCGAGCCGGACGCTGAGCGCATCCAGTTCCTTCTCGGCCTTGACGATGCGAGCCTTCAGCGGACCGAGCGCCTTTCGGCGCTCCGCGTCCTCGCGGCGTTTCTGGCGGCGGCTTTCAGCCGAATCGGCGGGCTCCGCTGCCGCGGCTGAACCACCGCCCTGAGCTTGCGCCGCGGCCTTTTCCTGCTGCTGTACCGCGGCCAGCCACGCCGCGTAATCGTCCAGATCGCCATCGAAGGGCTGCATACGCCCACCATTGACCACGTACAGCTGGTCCGCCACGGTGCGCAGCAGGTGCCGGTCATGCGACACCATCACCACCGCACCGGTGTAATCCTGCATCGCCATGGCCAGCGCCTGGCGCATTTCGAGGTCCAGGTGGTTGGTGGGCTCGTCCAGCAGCAGCAAATTGGGCGCGAGATAGCTGACCAGGGCCAGCATCAGCCGCGCCTTCTCACCGCCGGAGAACGGCGCCACGGGCTCGAACACACGGTCACCGCGGAACCCGAAGCCCGCCAGGAAATCGCGCAATTCCTGTTCGGTAGCCCTGGCCGCACGCGCCCCGCCAAAGCGCTTGAGGTTGAGCAGTGCGGAGTCCTCGACCGTCAGCTGTTCCAGCTGGTGCTGGGCGAAGTACCCGACCTGAAGGTCCTGCGCCTCGGTGCGCACGCCACCGGTCGCCGGTACGGCACCGGCCAGGAGCTTGATCGCCGTGGACTTGCCCGCGCCGTTGGGTCCCAGCAGCGCGATGCGATCACCGGGGGAGATCGTGAGCGACACCCCTTCGAGCACGGTGCGTTCCCCGTACCTGACCGCCTGCTTGTCCACTGCCAGCAATGGTCGCGGCAGCTTCGCGGGTTCGGGGAAGGCGAACTCAAAGGGCGAATCCACGTGCGCCAGCTGGATCACCTGCATGCGCTCCAGGGCTTTCAGGCGGCTCTGCGCCTGGCGCGCCTTGGTGGCCTGGGCACGGAAACGGTCGACGAAGGCCTGCATGTGCTGGATCTGGCGCTGCTGGCGCGTGTACAGCGCCGTCTGCTGCGCGAGGTCCGCCGCGCGTTGCTCCTCGAACGCCGAGTAATTGCCGCGCCAGGCGCGCGCCTGGCCGTGCTCGATGTTCACAATGCGGTTCACCACCCGGTCGAGGAACTCGCGATCATGCGCGATCAGCAGCAGCGTGCCCGGGTAGTCGCGCAGCCAGCCCTCCAGCCACAGGATGGCGTCGAGGTCCAGGTGGTTGGTGGGTTCATCCAGCAGCAGCAGGTCCGAGCGGCACATCAGCGCCTGTGCGACATTCAGCCGCACCCGCCAGCCGCCGGAAAAATCCCGCACCGGCCGCTGCTCATCCGCCGCGGCGAACCCCAGGCCATGCAGCAGCTGCCCGGCGCGGCTGCGCGCATCGTACCCACCCACCGCCGCGTACTGCGCATGCAGCTCCCCGAGCTTGTTGCCATCATCGCGTGCTTCCGCGGCGGCAATGCGCCGCTCGATGTCCCGCAGTTCGGCATCGCCGTCCAGCACGAATTCGATCGCGGCCTGCTCCGTGGCATCCAGCTCCTGCGACACATGCGCCACGGCAAGATTCGACGGCATCTCGAATGTGCCCGCATCGGCGTGCAGCTCGCCCCGCACCAGGGCCATGAGGCTCGACTTGCCGCTGCCGTTCTCGCCGGTGATGCCGATCTTCTCGCCCCGGAACAGGCCGAAGGTGGCGCCCGCGAACAGCACACGGGGGCCGCGGCGGATGGTGACATCAGTGAAATTCAGCATGCGGGCGCTCGGGCGTCGAGAGTCGGGGGGCGGACAGGCTAGCGGCCCGGCGCCGGCCCTGCAACGGCGCCGGTGACGCCTGCTACCGCAAGTCTGCGGGTATCATGGGAGGCATGAAACGCATCCATGCCGCCGGGCACCGCCACAGGCCGAATCCGCGCCCGGCCGATGCCCGCAGCATCGATGCGAAGTACGGGCTGGAACCGGTATTCGAACCCGGGTCGGACACCGATGCCACCCTGGGTGACGTCCAGCTGCGGCTCGTCCAGTGCCCCTACTGCGGTGAGGGTTTCGACACCCTGGTGGATCTCAGTTCAGGCGCCGCACGCTATATCGAGGACTGCCAGGTGTGCTGCCAACCCATCCAGTTCGACCTCGAGGTCGATCACGATGGCAGGCTTGTGGCGCTGACGGCATCGCGGGGAGACTGAAGCGCGCCGGTGGCGGCTACCCACCCTGCTTCAGCCACTGTGCATAGCTGATCCGCGGCAGCTCGAACCGGTCGCTGGTACGGCAGTACACGGAAGGCGATCCCAGCCGGCCGATGGGCGCAAAGCCTTGCATGTGCAGTTTCGAGTCGACCAGGTGATCGGCCACGTGCAGCATCACGACCTCGCCAATCACCAGCGTATTGCCTCCCAGCTCCAGTGTCTTGAACAGCCGGCATTCAAGGCTTGCCTGGGCCGCGGCCAGGCGCGGCACGCGGACCTTTACCGAAGGCGTGACGTCCAGGGCCGCTGCGGTCAGCTCGCTCTGGTCAGGCGGAAAATCCACCGCCGAAATATTCATTGCCGACAGCAGGTCTTCCGTCACCATGTTGATGACGAATTCTCCAGAGTGCTCGATGTTGATCGCGGTGTCCTTGGGCGTGCCGTCGTCGCGACGACCCACACTGACGACGACGTACAGCGGACTGCCGCTGACCGCATTGAAAAAGCTGAACGGCGCCAGGTTCAGCACCCCCCGGGGTCCCTGGCTCGTGACCCAGGCAATGGGGCGCGGCACGACCACGTTGGTCAGGATTTTGTAGCTGTCTGCCGGGGTGTGCAGGGCGGGATCTATTTGCATTGCTCTCACCGGATATCAGAGTTTGAAGCCTGTTACATCCCCGTCCTGAAACGGGTCCACGCGCGCGTGCGCAGGCGCACGAAGGCCTCGCTGGCCTGGCGTTCGGGGATGATCTTCGCCGCCTGCGTCCCGGTGGGCCAGATGGCCGCATTGGTCAATTCCTGTGGCAGCAGCGGCTGCGCTGCGGCATTGGCATTCGGGAAATGGATCGAGATCGAATTCTCGGCCGCAACCTTCGGGTCCAGCAGGAAGTCGATGAACTTCAGGGCGTTGTCCCGGTGCGGTGCATCGGCGGGAATCGCCGCCGTGTCCATCCACAACACCGCGCCCTCCTTCGGGATGGTGAAACCGATCTTGCGTCCCGAGCCTGCGATCTGCACCCGCTCGCGCGCCTGCAGCGCATCGCCGGTGCTGCCGATGATCAGGCACAGCTCCCCGCTGGCCAGCTGATCCACCAGCGAGTCGTTGCCGATCTTGCGGATGTAGGGACGCACCGCCAGCAACGCCTCCTCGGCGCGCGCAAGGTTCGCGGGATCCTCGCTGTCGGGATCGAGCCCCAGCCAGGCCAGCACGCTGGAAACGATGTACGCCGGGGACTCATACAGACCGATGCCGCAGTCGGCGAATCGGGATGCCACCTTCGGATCGAACAGCATCGACCAGCTGGCCACCGGCGCATCCGGCATGCGCTGGCGGATCTGCGCCTCGTCATAGATGAAGCCGGTGATGCCCCAGGCATAGACGATGCCGTGCCGGTTGCCGGGGTCATGCTGCGCCAGCAGGCCCATGATCCTGGGGTCCAGGTTACCGGCATTGCGCAACTGCCCCGGCGGCAGGGCGCCGATGGCGCCGGCCTGCACCAGCAGTTGCAAGGTGGAGGCCGATGGAAACACCACGTCGTAGCCGGAGCGTCCGGCCAGCAGCCGGGTCGCCAGGGTATTATTGGAATCGAACAGGCTGTAATTGACCTTGATGCCGGTACGGGCCTGGAACTGCTTCAGCAGGTCAGGCTTCAGGTAGTCATACCAGTTGTAGACGTTGACGACCGCTTCCGTGGCCGACGGACCCTGGGACCGGCTGGACCCCGGCGAACCCACTTGACGGGCGCAGCCCGCCAGCGCAACGAGGCCCGCCAGGACGGCCAACCAGCTGTATCTACCGGGTTTCATGGGGGCGCATAATGACTCAACCCAGGAGAAAATCATCGCATGGCCGTCCCGAATCCGGGCTTCACGCTCGCCATCGTTGCCATTGCCGCCTTCGGCATCTATCGCCGCGCCCGGCGTAACATCGGCCGCCAGCCCTTCAAGCCGCGCAGGCTTGTCGTACGCATCATCATTTTCAGCGTCATCTGCCTGCTGGTGATCGGGTCCCTGGGCCTGAGCCTGCCCCCGCATGCAGCCGAGGCCATGGCCGCAGGCACCATTGCCGGCGTGACCCTGGGGCTGTTCGGCCTGCGTCATACGGACTTCGAGTTCACGCCCGCAGGCGATTACTACACACCACACACCTACATCGGGCTGACCGTGACCTTCCTGCTGGTGGCCCGTGTGCTCTACCGCCTGGTCCAGCTGAACGCCCTGGGCGCGATGGACATGACCGGCCGGGCCCCACCGCCCGCATTCGGCAGTCCCCTGACTCTGGGCGTCCTGTTCCTGACCGCAGGCTACTACATCGCCTACTACGCCGGACTGCTGCAGCGCCTGCGCTCCGCCAGGGCGGCCGCACCAGCCGTCTGAAGACCATTGACGCCCGGACCGGCAATCCCGCCCGGGTGGCGCTATGATCCGGACCGTCGGCACCATCCGGTGCGCGGCCACATCACTGTCCCAAGGGGGATCCATGAAACGCTTCTCGCTGGCTGCCCTACTGTCCTGCGCGGTGGCGCTCCCGGCCTTCGCGGCTTTGTCCACCGGCGCGTCGGCGCCCACCTTCACCGCCCAGGCCTCCCTGGCCGGCAAGCAGTTCACGTACAGCCTGACCAAGGCCCTGAAAAAAGGTCCGGTGGTGGTGTACTTCTACCCCGGCGCCTTCACCGCGGGCTGCAACATCCAGGCGCACACCTTCGCCGCCAACATGGACAAGTTCCATGCGGCGCACGCCACGGTCATCGGCGTGTCCGAGGACAAGATCGAGACCCTGAACGCCTTCTCGTCTGATCCGCAGTATTGCGCCGGCAAGCTGCCGGTGGCCTCGGATGCTGACGGCAAGATCGCCCACAGCTACGACCTCAAGGTCATGGAAGGGCGCCCGGGCATGAAGGACTCCCGCGGTGTGGAACTCGATCACGCCTTCGCCGAGCGCACCACGTTCATCGTCACCCCGGACGGCAGGATCGTCGCCACGGTGGGCGGGGTGAAGCCGGACGAGAACGTCTTCAAGTCCCTCGCCATCGTGCAGGACCTTGCGGCCGGCAAGACGCCCTCGCCGTGACCTGAAGACTCAGAACGTCATGGCCTGAAGGGCACCTGTCATTCGTCAGTGAGCCCCGGACGACCCCACGATCCTGACCTCAATCAGGCTGGGGCCGTCTGACTTGAACGCCCTGGCCAGTTCCCGGTCCAGGTCCCTGGCGTTATCGACCCTGACCGACGGCACACCCTGACCCTGTGCCAGGGCGCAGAAGTCCAGCCCCGCCAGGTCCGTGCCCTCGACCCGATCCATGCCGAACAGGCGGCCGAAGCTCTTGAGCGCGGCGTAGCTGCTGTTGTTGAGGATGATGAACGTCACCGGCACCCGCTGCCGGGCCGCGGCAAACAGACCCTGGATGGAATACATCGCGGAGCC
>DAIDKA010000092.1 GCA_027451085.1 Gammaproteobacteria bacterium | reverse complement strand
CACCTGCCGCTGCCACCCATCTCCCAACTGCCCCAGCCAGGAAGCCGGCACCCGCATCAGGCGCAGACGCCGTGCCGCGACTGCTGGCGCCGGCTTCCGCCAATCCCGCCCCGCCTGCGGTCACCCTGCCGCCCACCTGATTCAATACCGCCATGTCCATCATTCTCGATGCCCTGAAAAAATCCGAGGCGGAACGCCAGCAAAGCGGCGCGCCAGGCCTGTACGAAACCAGGATGGCGCCGCATCGCCGGCGTCTCCCGCCGTGGCTGGGGATCATCTGCGCTCTGCTGCTGATCAACGCCATCGGGCTGGCATGGGTGCTGCTGCGCGATCATGCCGGCGTGACGCCTGCGCCAGCCGCCGCCGTCCCCGCGCCGGCACAGCCGATGACGACCTCTCCTGGCCCGGCCCCTCAACCCGCGGTCGCGGCCCCCGGGACCGCCGCTACGACACCGGCCGGTGCGCGGCCCGACGCTGATGCCAGCCCGGCCCCGGCGGCGCGTAACACGGTCGATACCGACACGGAAACGGACGCGGACGATGCGCCGGCCATCGCGCCTGCCGGCGCCACAACGCCAGCAGCAACCACTGCGGCCGCCCCTGAGACCGGCGGCGCCCATGTGCACCGGATCACGCCGGAACAGGCCCTGCCATCGGGACCGCCGCCACCCCTCAACCTCCCCAGCTACCAGGATGCCGCCGCCAGCGGCGGGCTGCCGACGAACCTCGCCATCAACCTGCACTCCTGGTCGAAGGACCCCTCGCAGCGCTACATCCTGCTCAACATGGTGCGACTGAAGGAGGGCGACACCAGCCCCCAGGGGGTGAAGGTTGAGAGCATCACCCAGGACGGGGCCATCCTGTCCTGGCAGGGCCGGGAGTTCACACTGCAGCGCTGAACTCTCTGAGAGAGGGTTCACAGAAACACCCTCCGGCTGGCGACAAGGTCTTGAGCCTCCTGCATCGTTGACAGTGACGTTGTGCACCCCCTTGGGGCCAAGTTAAGTCACATCACAGGAGGCCCAGGTCCTTGGCCGTAGCCACGCCACAATCGGAAGCCCAAGCCGCATCCGGGCCGGAGGGCGACGCCCGCCCGGCGAACCAGGCGCTCGTCCTGTCCCGCGATCCGGCCCTGCTGCAGGTGCTGCAGGACGTCGTCGCCAACGACGACCTGGTGTTCCTGTCAGACGAGGCCGCGCTGGCGCGCCACCTGCTGGAGGGCCGCGTCGGCGTGGTGCTGCTGGACATTGAGACCCTGGGTACGGGCCTGGCGCAACTGGCCGGCAAACTGCACGCGCAGCTGCCAGACCTCGCGTTGATTGCTGCTGGCACCACGCAGGACGAACCGGCGCTCGCCCCACTGCTGACCGCGGGGGTCATCCACCGCTTCCTGCACAAGCCGGTCTCCGCGCAGCGCGTGAAGCTGTTCATCGAGGCTGCCTGGCGTCGCCACGAAAGCGCTGTGTCCGGAACCTGGCCAGCCCTGCCGCAGCTGCCGGAGGCCGCTGCCAAAGCGCCCCTGGGCCTGCTGCCGCGGGTCGCCATCGGCACCCTGGTGACCGTGGTTGCTGGCATCGTATGGTTTTCAGTGCGCCTGGGCGAATCCCAACCACAGGCGCCGGCCCCGCGGCACCCGGCCAGCGGTGACGGCTCGACTCCCCGGCCAGCCATCGGCGAAGCACCTGTCCGCACGCACCTGTTCCCGGCACCGGCGCCATTGCTTCAGGTGCATCTGTCGGCCCCGCGGCTGCCGCCGCTCACGCCGCAAGCATTGAACCTCGCGGTGCCGGCGCCGACCCCTACGGCGCCGCCCACGCCGCCGGCCACCAAGGTTGCGACCGGGGACAATGCACGGCAAAAGCCCATTTCAGCACTGCTCCTGAACAAGACCCGCTTCGTCAATCCAGTGTATCCGCTGGCCGCGCGCGGCCACGACGACAACGGCGGTCTTGTCGATCTGGAGTTCACTGTGCGCGCTGACGGCAGCGTGACCGGCATCGTCGTCACCCGCGCCACACCGCCCGGGGTGTACGAGGCCGCCGCCGTCGATGCGGTGCGCCAGTGGCGCTACGAACCCATCCAGCGCGACGGCCATGCGGTGGACCAGCGCGTGTACCTGGAGCTGCGCTTCGCCTACCGCGACCCGGCGGAGCAATGAACGCGAAGCTGCTGGTGGCAGGCCGGGATCCGCGCTACCGCGAGTGGCTGCGCAATCACCTGGGCGTGCTGCTGCCGGACGGTGCAATCACGGCGATCGATCTCACAGAGTTCCCGGTCCGCTGCGAGACGCTGACGCGCTCCGACTTTGACCTGGTGGTGCTGATGACGCAGTTCGGCGCCAACCCCGAGGACCCGCACTCGCAAGGACTGGAGTGGCTGCGGCAGCTGCGTGACCGGGCGCGGTTCCCTCCGGTAATCGTCGTCGCCGAGGACGGCAACGAACTGACCGCGGTACGCGCCATGCAGCTGGGCGCGGCCGACTACCTGCCGCAGCGCATGGTGACGCCCGAGCGGCTGGGGACAGCGGTGCGCCTGGTGCTCAGGCGGGTGGAACTGGACAGTGCGGCCGCCGATGAACCGGCTGAATCCGAGGCCACCACGGTCGCCGCACGCCTGCTGCGCGATCCCATACCCGGCTACGTCATCCGCAAGACCATCGGGCAGTCCGACAAGGCCATGGTGTACCTGGCCACCAGCGACGCCCTGAAGCACGACGTGGCGCTGAAGGTCACCCGCGGCGGCTCCGGCGATGCCACCGAAGCACAGGCGTTCGCGCGCGAACACGAGGCGTTGTCCGCCATCCGTCACCCGTCGGTCGTGACCCTGCATGACTACGGCATGCACGACGGCCGCGAATACATTGCCATGGAGTACTTTCCGCGGGGCGACCTCAAGGCCCGGCTGCAGCGGGGCATCCTGGAGGCCGACGCGCTGTGCTACCTGGAGCAGATCGCGCGGGCGCTGCAGGCCGTGCATGGCGCCGGCCTCCTGCACCGCGACCTCAAGCCGCCCAACCTGATGCTGCGCGAGGACGACGCGGTGGTACTGATCGACTTCGGCCTGGCGCGCAGCCTCGGGTCAACGTCCTCCAGCACGCGCGCCGGCATGCTGCGCGGCTCGCCGTACTACATGAGTCCCGAACAGGCCCTGGGCGAGGAACTGGACCACCGCACCGACCTGTACAGCCTGGGGGTGGTGTTCTACGAAATGCTCACGCACCGCAAGCCGTACACCGGAGTGTCTGCCATCGAGGTGTTGCAGCAGCATGTGAACGCGCCGCTGCCGCAGCTGCCGCGCAACCAGGCGCATCTGCAGCCGCTGCTGGACGGCCTGCTGGCCAAGGGGCGGGATGAGCGCTTTGCCACCGCCGGCGATGCGGTGGACGCGATCGCCGGCATGCGGGCGCTACGCAGAACAGGAACCAGGCGACGCTGAGGCTAATGGCCCGGTGCGGCTTCCGCCGCCCCCGGGGTCTCGGCGCGGACGCTCTCGTAGCGCTTGCCCAGCGTCCAGGCGATCGGGAACCAGATCAGCGAGACCACCACGCCCAGGATGGCAAGCCCGCTCGCGCCGAAGTTCACCAGCACCGGCGTGGCAGCCCAGGCGGCGCACAGGTCGCCGCCGCGGTAGACCACGGTGTCAATGACGTTCTTGGCCTTGTACTTGCTCTCCTGGTCCACGACGGTAAAGAGCATTTCGCGCGCGGGTTTGGCCAGGGCGTACTCCGCCACACGGCGCACCACCTGCAGCCCCCCCAGGATCAGCAGCACCGGCGAGAACGCGATGGCCAGGAACGCGAACACCATGATCACCGGGTTCAGGAGCAGGCCCAGCGTGACACCGAAGCGGTTGATGATGCGCCCCGTGCCGATCAGCTGGATGAACACGGTGCAGCTGTTGACCGCGACCTCGATGAGGGAGAACGCCTGGGTGCGTGCCTCTCTGCTGGCGAAGGCCTTGTTGATGAGAGTGCCCAGTTCCTGGTAGACAATGGTGGAGATCCAGGTCATGAGGAACAGGAACAGCGCCAGCAGCAGCAGGTACGGCGACTTCAGCAGCAGCTTGAAGCCGTCCACGGGACTGCCCCCGAGCTTGCGGTCCAGAGTCGTGTGCTGGGTCTCGACGCCCTTGGCCTTCGTCAGGCGCTGTTTTTCCCGCGCCAGCAGCGTGACGAGGAAGGCGGTGAAAACGAAACCCACCGCCGAGATCAGCATCAGGCCGCTGTTGCCCACCTTCTCCGCCAGTGCTGTTGCCAGCACGGGACCGACGATGCTGCCGATGGTGCCGCCGGCGGCGATGATCCCGTACAGGCGCTTGGCCTGGGTGCGGGAGAAGATGTCGGCCATGAAGCTCCAGAACACGGAGATGATGAGCAGGTTGAACACGCTCACCCACACGTAGAAGGAGGCGGCCAGCGCGCGGCTGTCGGTCCTGCCGCCGCTGAAGGCCATGAAGAAGCCGAAGATCGTCAGGGCGATGAAGCCGTACACCCATGGCAGGAAGCTCTGCAGCTTCACTCGCGCCGCGAGACCCGAATACAGCGGGGACAGCACCAGCGTTCCCAGGAACGTCATGGTGAACAGCTGGTTGTAGTGCGTGGGTCCGTACACCGTGCCCATGGTGTCGCGCACCGGCTTGATCACCGAATAGCTGCCGAACAGGAAGAAGAAGTACAGCATGCTCAGGATCACGGCCGGAAGCTCGATGGGCTCGACTGCGGCGAGGAACTTGAAAATGCGGCCGGAGATCGAAGGTGAGGCGGGCTGGTTCATGGATTCCCCGAGGACTTTGGGCTGGGCGTCTGGCGCGCTTTAATAACGGCGCGCCGCATGCTACGCCGCCGGCTGTTGCCTGTGCAATTGCTCGAACCTGCGCCCGAGCAGCCACGCCGCCGCCGCCCAGATCAAAGATGCACCAAGGCCGGCGACCGCCGATCCGACCACCGCCAGGCCCGTAAATCGCAGCCCGGCCTGCATCCAGGCAGCACTGAGGTCGCCGAAGCGGTATACCACCGTATCGATTACATTCTTTGACTTGTAGCGCTCGTCCTGTGGCACCACGGTAAAACAGATTTCACGCGCGGGTCGGGCGATGGCGTACTGGGATACCTGCCGGACGACCTGGATGGCCTGGATCACCAGCAGCACGGGCGACAGCGCCAGCACCACGAATGACACCGCCATGATGAGCGGATTCAACAACAACCCGGCTTTCACGCCGAAGCGCCGCACGAACCCCCCCATTCCGAACAGCAGGATCACCGCCGCGCAGATGTTCACCGCCAGCGAGATGTCGGCGACGGCCACCGCACGCGCCTCGATCGCGGAAAAGGCGTGCGACACGACGTCGGTTTGCAGGAAGTAGGCCACCGTGTTGACCCAGGTCATCAGCAGCATGAAGGCCGCCTGGCGCCGGGAATACGCGGACTTCATGAGCTGGAAGAAGCCATCGAGGGAACCGCCCCTGAGGCCGTGATCCAACGTGGTGCGCTGCCCACCCCCGCCGCAGGCACGCAGCTTCGCCTTTTCGCGCATCAGCAGGTGCACCAGCGCGATCACCACCACGAAGCCCCCGGCGGCGAACAGGAGCGTGCCGCCCAGGCCGACCGCCCGCACCGCAAAGCGCGTCACCACGGGGCCGGCAATCGCTCCGATGCTGCCTCCGGCGGCGATCAGCGGAAACAGGCGCGTGGCCTGTTCCGCCGACAGCATGTCAGACATCAGCGTCCAGAACACCGAGATCATGAACAGGTTCACGACACTGAACCAGATGAAGTACGCCGCCGCCACGCCGCGGCTGGCAGGCGCCATGCGGAACAGCGCCAGGAACAGCAGCACATTGACCAGCCAGAACCAGAACACCCCCGGCAGCAGGCGGTTGAGCCGTACGCGCGCCGCCAGCCCCGCATAGATCGGCGAGGCGACCAGCGTACCGATGAA
>DAIDKA010000091.1 GCA_027451085.1 Gammaproteobacteria bacterium | reverse complement strand
CAGTCAGTGCCGGCACCGTCCGAAGCCTGGCGGTCACGGCCTCGGATAGACTGCGCAAGGTATCGATCCGATCACCGTAGAGCAGCACTTCGAACGGCTGCGGCAGGCCCGACAGGCTCTCGCCCGCGCGCTCGATGGTGGGCGTGTCGATGCTCTGTACCATCCCAGGCTGCTGCGTGATGTCGTGAAGGTGCCGGGCAATCCGATCGAGACTGTTGGCGTCGAATCCCGGCCTGAGCACGATCTGCATTTCACCGGCGAAACTGTGCTCGGTATATGCGGATTGCTCCGGCGAACCATTGCGCACGAGGACGTGCGCCACGGCCGGATCCGCCTGCAAAGCGTCGCTCATGCGGCGCGACACGGCGATGGCGTCCGCGAGGGATGTTCCGGGCGCAAACGTGAAACTGTCGAGCAACACGCCCTCATTGGGCAGCGGCAGGAAATTCAGCGGAACGATGGCCACTGCGCCGACGGAGATCGCAAAGGCCACGGCAGCTGCGGCGAGGCTTCTGCCCGGCCGGCGCAAGGTGCGGTTCAGCAGCTTGTCGTTGAGGCGGACCAACGCTTTCATGAAGCGCTGGCCGCTGTTGAAAACACGCCGCGCATGCATGCCGCCATGTCCCAGCATGGCAGGAATCAAGGTCAGCGACACGCACAGCGATGCCAGCAATGCCAGACTCATCGCCAGAGCGAACGGCCGCATGAACAACCCTGCCAGTCCCGACACCGCCAGCAAGGGCAGGTAGGCGGCCACGGTAGCCAGCGTGCCAGTGACGTCCGCGACGGCAATGTCACGGACGCCAGCCTGCACGCCAGCCCATCCGCCGTGACCGGTTTCCCAGCGATGCTGGATGGCTTCGACCACGATGATGCCGTCGTCCACCAGCAGGCCGACCGCCAATGTCAGCGCGCCGAGTGTCAGCAGGTTCAGGGATTGCCCCAGCGCATACAAGCCACCGATCGCGAGCAGCAGGCTGGTGGGAATGCTCAACGCCAGCACGCCCACGCCGTGATGACGGCCGAGCACCCAGCCCAGCACCAGGATCGCCAGGACTGCACCAATCAACAGATTGCGCACCAGGTCGTGTCCGACGAGCGACACAAGATGCGACTGGCGATAGATCGACACCCATTCAACGCCCTGCGGCAACTGACCCTGCAAGGATGCCAGGGCGTGCATCACCGCCGTATCCACCGGGATGGTCGAAGCTATCGGCTGCTTGAATACGATCAACCCGAGACCTGATTGACCGTCGATCTGCACCCCGTAATGGACATCGGGAGGGTCATTGACCACATGGGCGAGTGCGCTGAGGGGCACCGCGCCCCCGGGTACGGGCACCGCAATGGTCAGAACGTCACTGACCTCGACCGGCAGCTGCCGCACTTCCAGCAGGACGTCCTGGTGTCCAAGCAAGGTTCGGCCAGCCGGCGCGAGCACGATGGCGTTGCCGATCGCCGCCGCCAGGGCGTCCACGCTGACGTGATGCTGGATCAGCGCCGCCGGATCGGGCTGGATCCAGATCGTGGGTCGGCCGGCGCCGAACAGTTCCACGCGCTGCACCCCGGGCACGGCACGCAGCGCCGGCAGCACATGGGTGCGGATCGCATCTTCAGCCTGCCACACAGGAACTCCGGCAGGTACATGGACGCCCACGTCCAGCACCTCGTTCATCGCGTTGCCCATGATCTCGGCGTCGGATGTCATCTGGGATGGCAGGCTGGTCCGTGCGCGATCGATCGCGCTGTACACCGCCTGCAGATCCAGCTGCGGATCGCTACCCTGGCTGAAGCGCACCGTGAACTGCGCGCTGCCTTGGGCGATGGTGGTGCGCAGGTTGTCCACGCCCTGCAGCCCCAGCAGCTGCCCTTCGAGCGGGCGCACGATCAGCGACTCCATTTCCAGCGTGGCGTAGCCGGGCGCATGCACCACGACACCGATCTGCGGAAAATCAAAACGCGGCAGCACCTCGGCCGGTATCCGCCACAGCGCGTAGGCACCGTAACCGAGCAACAGGCCCGATACCATCATCCAGGGCAGGGGACGACGTAGAAGAGGCAGCCAGTTCATCAGTCAGGCGGGGTGTACTGCGCAGCGAAATCGCGGTGATAAAGCAGGTACGCATCGCGCACGACCACCGGCACGCCTGGTTTCAACCCCGCCGTGATCACGATGTCGTTGGCCTGAGTCGGCCCGGGTGTGACGGCCTGCGCCGCCAGCTTGCCGTCGACATCCAAGAGCACGTACCACTTGCCGGCGTCGAGAATGAGCGACTGCGCCGGCACGGCCACGGCCGCTTGTGTACTGCCACGCCACGTCAGTTCACCAGTTTCACCTGCTTGCCAGGCGGCGGAAGCGACGGGTAGGAAATTCAGCACGCGTGCGCCATTCGTCGCCCGCACCGGCAGTTCGGCGACCCACCTGACTTCCACGGGTGCCCCCCCATCGGAGGGCGTGAAGCGCCCGACCGCTCCGGCCGGGGGGGCGGTGCCGAACCATTCGGCGCGCAACCACAGCTTCCCCCGCGCAAGCAGCCTCAGCACCGGCTCGCCCGCCGGCACATCTGCGCCGGGCGCGACACTGATGGTGTCGACCGTTGCGGCGGAGGGACTGGCCAAGGTGCGCTGCGCCTGCAACGTCGCCAGCGCGGCCCGTGCCGCCGCCAGCTGGCCTCGCGCTGCACCCAGGGCCGATTGCGCTGCCTCCAGCGCCTGGCGGTTGCTCGCGATGGGATACGTGCGTTGCACGGAATCGGCGGTCTGCAGGGCCGATGTCATGGCCTGCTGCGCGGCCTGCACTTGCGCGCGTGCTGCATTCAACTCGCCATCGAACAGCGGCCCGCCGAGCCTGGCCAGCGCTTGCCCCGCCGCCACTGTTTGTCCAGGAGCAACCAGCACGCGGGTGATGCGGGCCGCAGTCGCCGTGCGCAACAGCAGCGGTGCATCCGCTTCAACGCTTGCCCAGGCGTGACTGTCCGGTTGGAAGTACACCGCGCGCGCCGGCAGTGTCAGCGGACCGGCCACGGCGGGAGCAACCAGCAGCACCAACCAGGATGCGCGCCACCAGACCATGCCTTGCAGCTCCCGTCATGCCTCAACCATGAGGCCTCCGGCGAGTGTAGGCAGGGCAACCCGGCAATCCGCGATCAGACGCATGACAGAGTTGTCATGCGGGGCTGGCTCAAGCGCGGTACTGCTGTGGCAGCGAAGGAAAATGCAAGCAAACGGCGGTACCCGCGTCCGGCCGGCTGTCCAGCGTGATGGAGCCCCCATGCGCCTCGATGATCGCCTTGACAATGGCCAGGCCGAGCCCTGTACCTTCGCCATCGACGTGTCTGCGTGAAGGATTGGCCTGGTAGAAGCGGTCGAACACATAGGGCAGGTGCGCCGCGTCAATGCCGACGCCGTGGTCGATCACTTCCACTTGCGCACCACCATCTGCCTGGGTGCGCAGTTCGACGCGGACATCCTCCCGCGATTTCGAGTGCTGGATGGCATTGGCCAGCAGGTTCGCCAGGGCCTGCCGGAACAATACGGGATCGGCAAGGACTTGCGCATTCCCGTGCAGTTGAATTCCAAACCCCTGCGATCTCGCAGCAGCGAGTTGCTGGTCAATCACCCACTGGCAGGCGTCTTCGCCGTCGAGCGCCTCCACCTGCAAGGCCGCCGCTGCGCGTTCGGCACGGGCCATGAACAGCAGGTTGTCGATCAGTGAGTGCAGACGCCGGCATTCCTCCAGGTTGGATTCCAGTGCTTCCCGGTATTCGTCTTCGCTGCGGTTGCGCAGCAGGCACACTTCCAGCGAGCTGCTCATGTTGCTCAACGGGGTGCGCAGCTCATGCGCCAGGTCGGAGGAGAAGCGCGACAGACGCCCGAAGGCTTCTTCCAGGCGGCCCAGCATCGAATTGAACACCATGACCAGTTCATCCAGCTCGCGCGGCCAGGGCGGATCGGTCGGAATGCGTGCCGACAGGTGCTCCGGCGTCACCTCGCGTGCCGCATTGACAATCCGTTTGAGTGGCGCCAGACCGTGCTCGGACACAAAGTACCCGGCGATCACCAGCAGCGGCGTCAGCAGCGCAAAAGCCAGCCAAATGGCACGCCTCAGCTCGGCGAGCAGCTTGGCGTCGCGCGTGACGTCCATGGCGATCTGCACCTGCAGCGGTGCGGACATGCCCACGGACCGCATGCTCGCTGTCGCCAGCGCAAACACGTGTGCGCCAGCTTTCCGAACGCGCATGACGGCGGGATCCGACGGCGACATGAGAAAAGCGCCGGGCTGCAGCACATCGCGCATGCCCGGCGTTTCGCCCAGGACATGGCCATCGTTGGACAGCACGCGGGCCTGATACTGGCGCACGTCGCTCTCGTCGGTTTCCTTGGCGATTTCATTCAGCAGGCCACCCGGCTGACCGTGGGCATCATCGAGGTCTGTCTGCATTTCCGCCGTTTTCGCGCGCAGAAAGCGCTGGTGTTCCGCATTGAAGGTGGCTGACAACCGCCACATGACCACGATGGCCAGCAGCGCCATCGCCACCAGCACCACCAGGGTGTAAAGAAGCGTGAGACGGCCACCGATCGATGACAGACGGCTCTTAATCACCACGGGCATCGAGCATGTAGCCCACGCCGCGTACGGTCTGCAGCATGGCGCAGGAGTAGGGGGTGTCGACCTTGGCCCGCAGCCGGCGGACCACGACATCCACGACATTGGTTTGCGCATCGAAACAGACGCCCCACACGCTTTCCGCGATCAGCGTGCGCGACAACACACGCCCCCGATGGCGGGCCAGCAGGAGCAGCAGGGCATATTCCCTGGGCGTCAGCCGTAAAGGCTGGCCCGCACGCTCGACCCGATGACGGAGAAGATCAAATACAAGATCCCCGACACTCAAACCGCTGTCGCCAGCCGCAGACT
>DAIDKA010000090.1 GCA_027451085.1 Gammaproteobacteria bacterium | reverse complement strand
CAGGGCCTGCTGCATGGCGCGCACGGCCGCGTCGCGGTCGGCGGCGGTGACGATCAGCTTGGCGATGAGGGGGTCGTACCAGGCGCTGACCTCGGTACCGGCACTGACCCAGGTTTCCACGCGCGCATCGGCCGGGAACTGAACCTGGGTGAGCAGGCCGCTGCTGGGCCGGAAGTCCTGACCCGGGTCCTCGGCGTAGATGCGGGCCTGGATCGAAGCGCCCCGGCCTGCGCCATTCCAGCTGTCGAGGAAGCCGTAGTCGCCCGCTGCGCCGCGGATCATCCACTGCACCAGGTCAGTGCCTGTGACCTGTTCGGTGACTCCGTGTTCCACCTGCAGACGGGTGTTGACTTCCAGGAAGTAAAACCGGTCCGCGTCCGGATCGTAAAGGAACTCCACGGTGCCGGCGGAACGATAGCGCGCCGCGCGCCCCAGATCGAGCGCGGCCTGCAGCAGTCCGGCGCGCGTGGCTGCCGGCAGCAGCGGCGCGGGCGCCTCCTCCATGACCTTCTGGTTGCGCCGCTGGAGCGAGCAGTCGCGCTCGCCCAGCGTGACCACGCGGCCGGCGCCGTCGCCGAAGATCTGCACCTCCACGTGGCGTGCGCGCCGCACGAAGCGCTCGAGGTAGACGCCGCCGTCGGCGAAGTTGCTGCCGGCCAGGCGCGACACGGCTGCGAATGCCTCGCGTACTTCGGCGGCGTCCTCGCACACCCGCATGCCGATGCCGCCGCCGCCAGCGGTGGCCTTGAGCATCACCGGGTAGCCGACTGTGGCAGCCGCTGCCAGCGCGGCTTCGGCGTCGGGCAGCAGCGGGCTGCCTTCCATCAGCGGCAGGCCGGCGGCCAGCGCCAGTTCGCGCGCAGTGTGCTTGAGCCCGAAATCGCGGATGTTCTGCGCCGTGGGGCCGATGAAGGCGATGCCGTGCGCCTCGCAGGCCTGTGCGAATTCGGCGTTCTCCGACAGGAACCCATAGCCGGGATGGATGGCCTGGGCGCCGGTCGCCCGGGCCGCATCGAGGATCACCTGTGCGTTCAGATAGCTCTGTGCCGCCGGCGCAGGCCCGATGCGCACGGCCTCATCAGCTTCGCTCACGTGCAGTGATCCGGTGTCGGCATCCGAGTACACCGCGACCGAGGCGATGCCCATGCTTGCGAGCGTGCGGATGACGCGGCAGGCGATGGCGCCGCGATTCGCGATCAGGATCTTGTTGAACATCTGATTCCGCGGTTCCCGTACTCAGGCCAGCCTGCCTGCAATCACCATCCGCACCGGGGTGGGATTGAAGCCATTGCAGGGGTTGTTGATCTGCGGGCAGTTGGACAGCACCGCGATGAAATCCATCTCCGCCAGCAGGTCCACGTACAATCCCGGCGCCGAGATGCCATCGACGATCCCCAAGGCACCGTCGGGCTCCACCGGCACGTTCATGAAAAAGTTGGTGTTGGAGACCATGTCACGCTTGCCGCGTCCGGCGGGAGCATTGGCCTGCAGGAAGTTCTCCACGCAGGCGTGTTGCGAGACGGTGTGGAAGCCATAACGCAGGGTGTTGCTTTCACAGCTGCAGGCACCGCCGATGGTGTCGTGGCGCGCCACTGTGGTGGCGGTGATGCGGGCCATGGGGTTGCCCTGGTTCGAATACAGCACCGAGCCTGCGCGCAGGAAGATGTTGCCCTGGGCGGCGATGGTGTCCTGGGCGCTGTAGCGCTCGGCGTCATCGTGCGCCGCGTACAGCAGGAAGTCCGCGGACTGGTTGCCTTCCAGATCGATGATGCGCAGGGTCTGCCCCCTGCCCACCAGGTGGGTCCAGGGCGCGCGCGCAGGAACCACCGTGTCATGCAGGACGGGGCCGAGGCCGGTGAGTGCGGTTGTATCCATGGTGCGTATCTTCAGCGGCTGAAATAGTCTTCGACGTTCTGGAACGCGCGCAGTCCCTCCGGCGCGGCGTTGCGCAGCGGGTCTGTCGCCGGTGTCACCGCGCCGCGCCAGGCGCTGGCGCGCACCGGAGTGACGCACCACTGCGGGCGCGGGTCCAGGCGGTGCGGACAGTTGGCCAGCACCACCACCACGTCCATCTCCGCGCGCAAGGTGATGCTGCGGTGCGGGGCGAAGGGCCCATGGCGCAGCTGCACAGCCCCGTCGGCATCGACCCGCACGGGCTTGAACCAGTTGATGCAGGGATGGATGTCCTTGGGCCCCAGGCCGAACTTGGCGACGCCCAGCTGAAAGCGGTCGCGGGCGTTGGGATGCGCGCCCCAGTTGTCGCCGTCGCCGTAACGCCGCGCGTTGGAGGCGCTGTTTGAAGCCCCGCAAAAGACATCATGCCCCTCGGTGCCGTCCGCGAGGATGCTCATCAGCACCCGGCCCATGTCTGACAGCAGCAGCGAACCTGTGCCGAGATAGGCGTTCCATTGCACCTTGATGGTGTCGGCGACATTCAGACGTTCCACCGGGCGCTCGGCGTTGAACACGAGCATCGATATGCAGGCGTCACCGTACAGGTCCGTCAGCCGCAGCCGGGCGCCGCGCCCGAACTGCCGCGCCGCGTAGCCGCCGGCGGCGATGGTCGTTTCCCACAGCATGTCTGCGGCTGCGACACCGG
>DAIDKA010000089.1 GCA_027451085.1 Gammaproteobacteria bacterium | reverse complement strand
CGGTAAACCGCTCGGCGTACAGGACGGCAAATTGGTTCATAGCGGCCTTCCAGTCGTGGCTTGCGCGACTCCAGTCGGCCGTGATGTTGCGCAGCGCCAGCCAGATCAGTTTCGTGGCGGCCTCGTCGGACGGGAAGTGGCCGCGGGTTTTGATGATCTTGCGCAGCCGCGCGTTCACGCTCTCGATGGCGTTGGTGGTGTAAATCACCTTGCGCACGGCGGGCGGGAACGCGAAGAACGGGATCACCTGCGCCCAGGCCCGCCGCCATCCGGCCGCCACGCTCGGATAGTGTTGACCGTAAGGACCCTCCTCAAACTCCTGCAGCGCGGTGAGCGCCGACTCCGCGCTCGAGGCGGTATAGATCGGCCGCAGAGCCTTGGCCAGCGCCTTACGGTCCTTCCAGCCCGCGTAATCCAAGCTCGTGCGGATCAGGTGCACGATGCAGGTCTGCAGCGTCGTGGCGGGAAAGACGGCCCCGAGAGCCTGCTCCATGCCCTTGAGCCCATCGGTTACCGCAATCAGGATGTCCTGGACGCCGCGGGTCTTCAGTTCGTTGAATACCCGCATCCAGAACTTCGCCCCCTCGGTGTTCTCGATCCAGATCCCTAAAATGTCGCGGGTCCCGTCACGCATGACGCCCAGCGCCAGGTACACCGCCTTGTTGCGTACCACCGCTTCCTCGCGGATCTTCACCCGCAGGGCGTCGAAAAACACCACCGGGTACATCGTCTCCAGGGGCCGCGACTGCCACAGCGAGACTTCCTCCATGACCTCATCCGTCACGGAACTGATGAACTCCGGGGACACCTCCGTGCCGTACTGTTCGCGCAAGAATCCCTGAATCTCCCGCACCGTCATGCCACGGGCGTACATCGCGATGATCTTGTCGTCGAACCCGGTGAATCGCCGCTCATGCTTGGGGATCAGGATCGGCTGGAAAGTGCCGGTGCGGTCGCGGGGAACATCGATCCGAACCGGTCCGTCCCCGGTCAGTACCGTCTTGCCGCTGCTGCCGTTACGGTGGTTGACCGCCTCCTCGGATGGCTCCTCATGCGCCAGGTGATGGCCCAGCTCCGCCTGCAAAGCGCGCTCAATCAGCGCCTTCTTCAGCTGACCCGACAGCATCTCGATCGCTTCGGCCGTCATCGGACCTTGAACGAGCTGGTCCACTATCGCCTGAGCACCCTCAGGCAGCGGCACCGATGCCCGGGCCAGGGCTTTCTTCGTCGTCTTGCGTTGCATACATGTCCTTCCTCGTTGACATGCTATGCCTCAGCACACAAAAATCCAGACAGGCTCAATGGCCCATGAACGTCATGCGCGGCAAGGTCGAGCCGATGTAGAGGTCGCAGATCACTACTGTCCCAACGTTAATCGAGCAAATTCAGTTGGTTAGAGAGAATCGACTGTTTGGACCCCTGCACGGAGAGCGTAAGTAGCTCATCGAGCGGGATTTTCTCAAACAGGGTCAAGCTCAGAATCTGCAGAATCTCATGCATCGACGCCTCCAGTTTCAGCCGCTTTCGCACGATGGCGACCAGCACATAGGTGCAGACGGCGATCCAGATCTGCGTCTTCACGGCATTCTCGGAGGTGCCGAAGAATGTCTTGATCCGCAGATGCTGCTTGATCCACTTGAAGAAGAGCTCCACTTGCCAGCGCATCTTGTAGAGCTGGCAGACCGTCAGAGGCGCCAGGTCCTGGTGGTTGGTTATGAAAACCAGCTTCTTGCCCGTCTCGGGATCCTTGAAGCGGATCCGTCGCAATGGTTTCGGATAGCCCTGTTTGGAATAGAAGACAGTCAGCGCGATCGTGTGGTCGCAGATCACCCCGGTGCTGCGGTCGGTCTTGCGCCACGCGACTCGCTTGAAACGCATGCCTCGTTTGGCACGGGTGACGAAGAAAGCACCCGCCTGATCGAAGCGAGCCAGACGCTCGAAGTCGACGTACCCTCGATCGACGATATAGAAGGCGCCAGCCTCTGGGATGAGCTGGTCGAGAATGTTGACGTCGTGGAGCTTGCCGTCGCTGATATGCAGGAAAGTGGGGATATTCCCGCGCAGATCCAGCAGCGTGTGCAGCTTGATCGCCGCCTTGGTCGAGCGAAACGGCGCCCACGGAAACAGCGACAGGCACAGGTCGATGGTCGTGGAGTCGAGCGCATAAACGGTGTTGGAGAGCTCGGCACCGAGTGGTTCGTTCGCGTAAAGCTTGCGCGCCATCGTGATCAGCCGCTGCGCGAACTCTGCGTAGATGCGCCAGTCCCGCACCGAATTGGCGTTCGCGAGCGTGTTGCGTGCGACCTGCGATCGCAGTCCCATGTGATAGAGCTTGTCGGGCTGCGCGCGCAGGCACGCCTCGATATCGCGCAGACTCTCTCGGAAGGTCAGCTGCGCAAAGAACATGATGAGGAACTGCTCGAGGCACGTGAAGCTCTTGACCTTGTGCTCGCCCTTGTAGCGCGCGACGCAACGACGAAACGTCGTCAGCGGCAGATGCGCGGTCAATTGCGCGAAAACCAATTTCCCGGCGTTCAAGGCGGCCTCGGCGTGGAAGTGGGATCCGCGCCAGCTTGCCGCAATTGCCGTCGAAATCGAGACCAGAGAAAATGACGAAAATTCCCTTCACATTCGTCTACTTACATCACGCGCAGCGTTCAACGTTGGGACAGTAGTGGTCGCAGATATATGATTGCCGCCACTTCGACGGCATCCTCACCTGGGTCAGTTCTCGTCAGACCAAATTGACCAACACCCTGACGTAAGATTCAGCGACCACGTTCCTTGCCGTGCGCTGATTTAGCTGCCGTTCGAATTGGTTCCATCGTCATAAACAGCCCGATGTAAGGTCGGACATGGTTACGGCTTCTGCGCGTATTCTTGCGGCTTTTCGTACGTTGCGTAAGCCAGTCGTCCATCATCCACAAAAACTCCATTCCATGACGGTTAAACATTCCGTGGAGCGCCTCAATATCGCCGGGATGCAGCTCGAAGCCGCTCACTGATCTTTGAATAGGGCCAGTTTTGGTGGTTGGAACTTTCTCTGTAAGACCCACTTTGAAATTTAACAGCAATTGTTTGATAGGCAACAGAAATTCTTCCTCATGCAGAGTGTTCGCTGAATTAGGTGCTGAAACGGTGTCTCGCCGAAGCCAGCGCAATGCACCAGAATTTAACTTGGCGATCGACTCTACTGAGACAAGCACATCGAGACAAACCTTGGGATCCTCTCCCGGTAGTTCTAATTCAACTAAGCGAGAGAAGCTGACACCATTATCTGCTTTATATGGTAGGTCCTTCGGACGTCCCTGTATATTCACATACAGTGGATCATCCGCCCAACGGGTTAATATAGAAGCAAAATAAGACAAGGAATACTTTACCAACTTCACAGACTTCGGCAGCCGCACCTGCTTTGTTTTTTCAACAACGTTGAGAATCTCAGTGCGTTTTGCACCAAGCAGCATCATCACCTCGGCAAATAGCGTAATGACATCCTCAATCTCTACACTTTGCGTCTTGCCCGTCATCTTTGCCTGACTCAAAGCCGTCTTCTTTTTCGTCGCCATAGCTCCCTCCAATTCCTTTCTTCTTCTTCCCGCCTTCCTGGCATTTTGCTGGTGCTTCAGGTCCTTTCGGCAGGATCAAACAGTCGCTGGTGCTCCAGGATCGCGTACCGATCGGTCATCCCGGCAATGTAATCGGCCACCGCCCGCGCCTTGGCGGATGCTCCCTGCGTACGCTCAACACGTTGCGCGACCTCCTGGTGCTCGGGCGGCAGCAGGCGATAGTCCTCCATGAATGCTTCAAACAGCTGAGACACGATGCGCCGTGCCTTGGCATTCATGCGCAGCACCTTGTAGTGGCGGTACAGGCGCTCATTCAGGAAGCGCTTCAGCTCCTGCTCTTCCTTGCGGACTCCGGTGCTGAACCCCACGAGCGGCCGGGCGCGGTCCCGGATGTCATCCACGGACCTGGGCCGGGCCTTGGCGATATTGGCGCTGGTGGTGCGGATCAGGTCGCTGACCACGAAGTTGATCACGCGGCGCGTTGTCTCGTGGATCGCCTTGCGTGCCGTGATGCCCGGATACAGTGTGATGACCTGGCGGTACTGCCGATCGAACACGGCCACTTCGCTCAGGTCATCCAGGGTGATCAGTCCGGCCCGCAGGCCGTCATCGACGTCGTGGTTGTTGTAGGCGATCTCGTCGGCAACATTCGCCAGCTGCGCCTCCAGTGAGGGTTGCTTGCGCTCGATGAAGCGCCGTCCTACGTCTCCCAGCTGGCGCGCGTTCTTCAGGGCACAGTGCTTGAGGATGCCCTCGCGGCACTCGAACGTCAGGTTCAGGCCGTGGAAGGCGGCGTAGCGGTCCTCCAGTTCGTCGACCACGCGCAGGGACTGCAGGTTGTGTTCAAAACCTCCATACCGCTTCATGCTGGCGTTGAGCGCGTCCTGTCCCGCATGGCCAAACGGGGTATGACCGAGGTCGTGGGCCAGGCTGATGGCCTCGGTCAGCGTTTCATTGATGTTGAGCGCGCGGGCGATGGAACGGGCTATCTGCGCCACTTCCATGGAGTGCGTGACCCGGGTGCGGTACAGGTCGCCTTCATGATTCACGAACACCTGGGTTTTGTACACCAGGCGACGGAAGGCATTGGAATGGATGATGCGGTCGCGGTCGCGTTGATACTCGCCCCGGTGTTCCGGGGGATCTTCCGGAAATCTGCGCCCGCGGGAGCTGGCTTCGGTCGATGCGTAGGGAGCGAGGGACTCCGGTTGCCGCGACACGCTTTGCACCCGGGTCAGCCGAAATAGGCTTCGAGGGTGGCTTGCAGCGCCGCCGCTGGATAATCCGGCGTCACGTATGCCTGGCCTATGCGTTTCATCAGCACCAGGCGGATGCGGCCGGACTGCACCTTCTTGTCCATCTTCATGTACTCCAGCGCGGTTGATGGACTGATGCCCGGCGCCGACAGCGGCAGGTTCGCCCGGTGCAGCAGCGCGCGCACGCGCGCCAGGTCAGCATCGCTCAGGTTGCCCAGCTCACGCGACATGCCTGCGGCCATCAGCATGCCGGCGCCCACAGCCTCGCCATGCAGCCAGGTGCCGTAGCCGGCGGCGGACTCAATGGCATGGCCGAAGGTGTGGCCGAGATTCAACAGGGCGCGCTCGCCGCTTTCGCGCTCGTCACGGCCGACGATGGCGGCCTTGATCTCGCAGGAGCGGCGGATCGCATGGGTCAGTGCTGCGGCGTTGCCGGCCAGCAGGTGATCGATGTTCACTTCCAGCCAGTCGAAAAACGCGGCGTCATGGATCAGGCCGTACTTGATGACCTCGGCCAGGCCCGCGCGCAGTTCGCGCGGCGGCAGGGTGGAGAGTGTATCGGTATCAGCGATGACGGCGACCGGCTGGTGGAAGGCGCCGATCATGTTCTTGCCGCCTGGATGGTTCACACCGGTTTTGCCACCGACCGAGGAGTCGACCTGCGCCAGCAGTGTCGTGGGGACCTGCACGAAGGTCACGCCACGCTGGTAGCAGGCCGCGGCAAAGCCGGCCATGTCGCCCACCACCCCGCCCCCCAGGGCCACGACCACGCAGTCGCGGGCCAGCCGGTTGGCCATGGGCACATCCAGCAGGCGGGTGAACGTGTCCATGGTTTTGTAGGACTCGCCATCCGGCAGGATGGCCTCGACGATGCGCCGGTCACCCAGCCCCTGCTTCAGGCGCCCGGCGTACAGCGGTGCCACGGTGGTGTTGCTGACCAGCAGCACGTCGCCCGCGGGCACATGCCGCGACAGCAGCGCGGCATCTTCCAGCAGGCCAGGGCCGATCAGGATGGGGTAGCTGCGCTCGGCCAGCGCCACGGTCAGCACGTTCACGGCAGAATCCCCTGCAATGGTATCGCCGGGTACCCCAGCGCCTTCATGATTTCCTCGGCAACCGCATGGATCTTGCGGCAGTCGGTGGCCACGCGCAGGTCCGCGACCTCGGTGTACAGCGGCTCGCGTTCCTGCATCAGCTGTCGCAGCCTGACCTCGGCGTTCACATCCTTCAGCAGCGGCCGATGCCGGGCATGCGACACCCGTTGCGCCTGCTGCTCCACTGAAGTCGTCAGGTACACGACGTAGCCGCGTTCGACCAGGCATTTGCGGTTTTCCGGCGCTATCACGGCACCGCCGCCCGTTGCCAGCACCAGGGGTTCGATCAGGGTGAGCTCCTCGATGGCCTCGCGCTCGCGCTGCCGGAATCGCGGCTCGCCCTCCTTCTCGAAAATGTAGGCGATGTCCACCCCGGTGCGGCGCTCGATCTCAGCGTCACTGTCGTAGAAAGGCATGTCCAGGAGGCGCGCCAGGTGGCGGCCGACAGCGCTTTTGCCGGAACCCATGGGGCCGACCAGGAAAATGTTGCGTTTGCCCAGCATCAGCCACAAGCATACCGAGAATTGAAAGGGGCCGCCCGGGCACCCGGGCACGGGGACGTGCCCGGCCACCTGCGGTGGCCGGGCAGGATGGCCGGATACGGGTCTTCTCAGTAGACGCTGACGCCCTCGTGCACGATCTTCGGCGTGATGAAGATCAGCAGTTCGTCCTTGTTGTCGGTCTTGGTGGTGGTCTTGAACAGGTTGCCCAGCACCGGAACGTCACCCAGGAACGGCACCTTTGTGGTGTCGATGCGGTGTTCGGTCTGCAGGATGCCGCCCAGCACCACGGTCTGGCCGTCGCTGACCAGCACGGAGGTGGTCAGCTCCTGGGTGTCGATCGAAGGCACATTGACGCCGCCGGACGCCACGATGATCTGGCCCACGGTGTCCTTTTTCACATCCAGGTCCAGGTTGACGCGGTTGTCAGGCGTGATCTGCGGGGTCACCTGCAGCGACAGCACCGCATCCTTGAACTGCACGCTGGTGGCACCGGAGGAGGCGGACTCCTGGTAGGGGATTTCCGTACCCTGCAGGATGGTGGCCTGCTTCTGGTTGGCAGTGATGATGCTTGGCGTGGAGATGATGTCCGCACGGGTCTCGGTCTGTGCCGCCGACAGCTCCAGGTCCAGCAGGTAATCCGAGCCCAGCACGCCCAGGGCGATGCTGCCCGCCGGACTTGAGGCCGGCAGGTTGACGTTGTAGCGGTTGGCCGTGATCGACGGCACCGTGAACGCGCTGGCGACGTTGTTGAGCACGCCGTTGGTTTCAACCATCTGGTCGGTGCCCGCGGCGGTGCCGGAAGTCAGCAGCGTGGTGCCGCCCTGGCGGCCGGCGCCGGTGTAACCGAGGATGGCGCCCAGCTCGCGCTGGAAGTCATTGTTGACCAGCACCAGGCGGGCCTCGATGCGCACCTGGCGCACGGGGATGTCCAGCTGTGCGACCATGCGCCGGATGTCCTCGAGGCGGTCTCCGGTGTCCTGCAGCAGCAGGGTGTTGGTGCGTGCATCGACCGACACCGTGCCACGCGGGGACAGCAGCGAGCGGCCATTGGCCTTGATCAGGGAGGCCATATCGGCCGCCTTGGCGTAATTGACCTGCAGGTACTCGGAGCGCAGCGGCTCCAGCTGCTGGCGGTCCTGGCGCGCCACCAGCTCCGCCTTCTCGCGGGCGGCGATCTCATCTGCCGGCGCCACGATGATGACATTGCCTTCCTGGCGCTTGTCCAGGCCCTTGGTGCGCAGCACGATGTCCAGGGCCTGATCCCAGGGCACGTTCTGCAGGCGCAGCGTGACGCTGCCGTGCACCGAGTCGCTGACCACGATGTTCTGGCCGCTGGTGTCCGCCAGCAGCTGCAGCAGCGCGCGCGTGTCGATGTCCTGGAAATTCATGGTCATCTTCTCGCCGGTGTAGCGCGGCTTGTCGAGACCGGTGTCCTGCTGCGGGGTCTTGTGCTTCGGCTGCACTTCCACCACGTACTGCCCGTCGGTCTGGTACGCCAGCTCCTCGTAGTCGCCGGTGGCATTGATCACGAGGCGGGTGTCAGCGCCCACACGGGTGACGTCGAAGCTGTTCACCGGCGTGCCGAAGTCCGTGGCATCGAAGCGGCGCACCAGCTTCGGGTCCACCGCCGCACCGGTGAAATCCACCACGATCTGGCCGCCCACCTGGCGCAGGTTGATCGGTGTGTGCGCATCCGTCAGCTCGATCATCACGCGGCCCGCGCCATCGGGGCTGCGGCGGAAATCGACACTCTTGATCGCCCGCATGGCCGGGGCTGCAGCCACTGCTCCGGCGCCGAAGGTCGGCGGCACGGCCGGGCCTCCTGCCAGGGCAGCACTGGCGGTCTCACCCAAAGTCACCACGATGTTGCTGCCGTCCACCCGGGTGGAATACGGCATCATCTTGTCGAGCTCGAGCACCAGGCGCGCACGATCCGCGGTTTCCGCAGCCAGGATGGTGTCGAGCCCACCTGAGTTCACATCGATCCGGCGCTGGGGCAGGGCAAGCTGCGTGTTCGGCAGGTCGATGGAGATACGCGCGGGGTCATCGATGGTGAAGCTGTTGGGCGCGGGCGCGGGCCCCGAGAGCTTCAGGGTCAGCTGCAGCTGCCGTCCGGACATCGGGCGCACGTCGATGCCCGTGAGGGTCAGGGTGTTGGTGTCAGCGGCGCCGGCCGTGGACAGGAAGGTTGACCCGAACAGCACTGCCGCGGCCAGCGGCACCAGGGCGCTGCGGAGGCGGTTCAACGGGTTGCAAAGGTTCATCTTGGGACTCCCTGAGCCGGTCCGGCTATTGGTTCAACGCGAGCGCGGCGGGCCGCTCGATGTAGCCACCGAGACCATCCGGAACGATTTCGCGGATGTCTATCTTCGACGGGGTGATATCAGTGATCTTGCCGTCGTTCTGGCCGACGTAGTTGCCAGGCAGGACACGATGCACAAGGCCGTCTCGTGTCTGGATCAGGCCGAAGGTCTGGCCGTCACGCTGCATGGTGCCGACCATCTTCATGGTGTCGAGCGAGTACTGTTCCAGGAACTCACGGTTGCGCTTCGCATCCGGTCGCACCGCGAAATTCGAGGCGTTGGCCGAGGCCGGCATGAACGGGGAGCGCAGGCTCGCATCGTCGTACACGAAGGTCTGGTACGGCTTCACCTCCGGCAGCGGCTCGACGCGGCCACCGGGCTCCTTCTTGGTGTCGGCGATGAACCTGGCGAGGTCATCATCCCGGGTGGAGCAGGCCGCAAGCCCTGCCACCACAACGCACGCCAGCGCCGCCATCAGCACGCCACGCTGGAACCGGTCGACGGAAGATCGCAAATGATTGCTCATCACCTGCCCTTGGGCTTGTTGGGCTTGCTGAACGCACTCATCTCGGAGTCGTCCAGGTAGCGGTAGGTCTTGGCCGTCACATCGAGCGTGAGATGGTCGTAGTCCTTGCCGTCCTGCTGGATCTGGATGTCGTGCAGCGTGACGATGCGCGGCAGGGCCGCGATGCCGCTGACAAACTGCCCTAACTGGTGGTAGCTGCCGGACAGGCGGATGTGGATGGGCAGCTCGGCGTAGAAGTCCCGCTTGACCTCAGGGCCGGGCTGGAAGAGCTTTTCCGAAAGTCCCGCTCCCAGGCCGGTCTGCGAGATGTCCACCAGCAGGTTCGGCACCTCGGTCCTGCCGGGCAGCTCCCGCAGCAGCGCACCGAAGGAACGCTCGATGTCGGCCAGCTGCTGCTTGTAGACGTCCAGGTTCACCGCCTGGGAGTGCTTGATCCTGAACTCCTGGCGCAGCTTCTGTTCTTCCTGCCGGTAGCGGTCGAGATCGGGGCTTTCGTTGGACCAGACGAAGAAGTACCCCAGGATGACGGTCAGCACCACGAGCCACAGCACGCAGGCGCCGATGCGGATCGGCAGAGGCCAGCGTCCCGGCTCGCGCGGATCCAGCGTCCGCAGGTCTTCCAGCAGGTTCGTGTTCATCTTCAGGTTCATGGCCTGCCTCCGCGGCGGACCTCGGGCGCCGGCGCCTTGGGCTGATCATCCGGCTGGTCGGTCGAGGTTTCATCCGCGAACAGCGTGAAACTCGAACCACCGCTGCCATTGGACTGCACCACCTGCAGTTCCGGGTTCCTCAGCCAATCGGAACCGTCGATGTTGCGCATGAAGGCGGACACGCGTGTGCTGGACTGGGCCACGCCGTCGAACTGCAGCCGCTGGCCGGTCTGTTTCACGGCCGTGAGGTAGGTTCCGTCCGGCAGGGTCTTCACGATCTGGTCGAACACATGGACGATGGCCGGACGGGAGCGCTGCAGCTTCTCGATGATGTTCATGCGCGCGATGAACTGCTGCTTGGAGGCTTCAAGGCTGTTGATCTCCTCGATCTGCTTGTCCAGCAGCTTGATCTGCGAACGCAGCACCTGGTTGCGGTGCTGCTGCGCGCTGATCATCGACTCGAACACCAGGTAGACACCGAAGGCGAGCAGACCGGCGACCAGGGTCGCGGCCCCCAGGCCCACCATGAAATGCATCTGGCGCTCGCGCAGCTGCGCTTCGCGCCATGGCAGCAGGTTTATCCGTGGCATGTCAGTCGAAGCTCCTCAGGGCCAGGCCGCAGGCCGTCAGCAGGGCCGTGGCGTCGCGCTGCACCGCCTGCGCGCGGGCGCGCGAGGACAGCTTCATCTGGCCCAGCGGGTCGCCCTTTTCGGCAGGAATGCCCACCCGGCTGGCGATCATCTCGGCGGCGCCTGCGATATTGGCGCAGCCGCCACAGACCAGGATCTTCTCGGGCTGCTCGCGCCCGGACGCGGACGCCAGGTAGAACTGCAGCGAACGGCTCACTTGCTGCGTCATGTCATCGATGAACGGGTCGAGCACCTCGGCCTGATAGTTGGCCGGCAGCCCGCCTTCCTTCTTGGCGCGACCGGCCTCCTCCATCGACAGCCCGTAGACGCGCATGATTTCTTCGGTCAGCTGCTGGCCGCCGAAGGCGAAGTCGCGCGTGTACACAACCTTGAGGTTGCGCAGCACGCTGAAGGTGGTGCTGGTGGCGCCGAAATCCACCACCGCGACGAAGCGGTCGATGCCGCCGTCGGGCATCTGGTGGGTCATCAGGCGGCAGGCGTTCTCGAGCGCGAACGCCTCAACGTCCACGATCCGGGCGGTGAGACCGGCGCTGTTGACAGCCGTCTGGCGTTGCTCGACGTTCTCGGTCCGGGTTGCGACCAGGAGCACATCGTTGGAATCCGGCTCCTTGTCCGAAGGCCCCAGCACTTCGAAGTCGTAACTGACCTCTTCCATCGGGAAGGGGATGTACTGGTCGGCCTGCATCTCCACCTGCGCTTCCAGTTCCGCCTGGCGCAGGTGACGCGGCATCTGGATCACCTTGGTGATGGCGACGTCGCCGCTGATGGCGATGGCGACTTCGCGCAGGCGCGTGCCGGAGCGCTTGATGCAGCGGCGCACGGCCTCGCCCACGGCCTGGGCATCGACGATGGCCTGCTCGGTGACGGAATTCTGAGGGGTGGCTTCAGCGGCATAGGCTTCCACCCGGAAGCTGTCGCCCGACTTCGCCAGCTCGATGAGCTTGATCGACGATGTGGTTATGTCAAGACCGATAAGGGACCGGTACTTACCCTGCAGAAGGAACATTTTTATTTGCCCTATCAGTAAGTTATGGCCCGAACAGTCTGCGGGGCTTAAGGTTGGCGTTGACTATATAACAGAATATCGGGCAAAGGCCCATGTTCCCACCAGCCTGTGATGCAAATCTCATGGACTGCCCCCCGGCATGAGGCCGCACCAGCCCCGGCGGCAGGCTGTTCCCGGACAGATTGGTCTGCGGTGTGTTCAATCAGCTTGCTGGAGAAGCAGAGCCGGAATTGCCGAAGCCCGTCAGCTGGATGCGGCCGGAGACCAATCCGCCTGTGGCAGGAAGATCCCCTCTTGACCGGCAACCCCGCTGTCGTAGGCCCTAGCCCTTAGACCGGAAGCTTTGCGTCCCCACCTTTCGATGAGTTTGCCCTAATGTCTTAAGGCTACTATGCAATAGCCCTTTGAACCCAATCAAGCCGATGGTTGCTCATTTTGTGAAACATTCGATGTTCCGGCTCCTGGCCGGCCTTGCGGCCGGGGGGGGACTGCTCGCCCTGATCGGGGGCATCACCGTGGCCGGTGCCTACCTCTATATCGAGCCGGCCCTGCCGTCGGTTGATGCAATGCGGAATGTGGAAATGCAGGTTCCGTTGCGGGTGTACACCCGCGATGGCCAGATGATTGCGCAGATCGGCGAGCAGCGGCGCATTCCCGTCACCTACGACCAGATTCCGCAGCTGGTCAAACATGCCTTCCTCGCCGCCGAGGACGACCGCTTCTTCCAGCACCACGGCATCGACTTCCTGGGCCTGGCGCGCGCCTCCATGGTGGACCTCATGACCCACGGCCGCACGCAGGGCGCCAGCACCATCACCCAGCAGACCGCCCGCAACATGTTCCTGACCCTGGACAAAACCTGGCGGCGCAAGGTGCAGGAGGCGTTCCTGAGCTACCGCATGGAGCACTACTTCACCAAGCAGGAAATCTTCGGTCTGTACCTGAACGTGATCTTCCTCGGCCAGCGCTCCTACGGCGTTGCCGCCGCAGCCGACACCTTCTTCGGCAAGTCCCTGGACCAGCTCACCGTGGCGGAGGCGGCCACCCTGGCCGGCCTGCCGCAGGCGCCCTCGCGCTACAACCCCGCGGTCAACCCGCAGGCCGCGCGCGCGCGCCGCAGCTATGTGCTGCGCCGCATGCACGACCTGGGCTTCATCGACGATGCCACCTATGCGCAGGCCAATGCAGAGCCGGTGCGGACGCATCCACGCTCACCGCTGGCCACCCTGGATGCGCAATACGTTGCGGAGATGGCGCGCCAGGAGGTGCTGCGCCGCTTCGGCGCCAAGGCGCTGTCCTCCGGGCTCAACGTCTACACCACGCTGGACAGCCGGCTGCAGGCTGCCGCCAACCGCGCCGTGCGCCTCGGATTGATCGAGTATGACCGCCGCTACGGCTGGCGCGGCGCAGTGGCTCATATCAAGGTCGACGCCGACGCAGGCCTCGCAGCGTTGCAGGACGCGCTGGACGACTACGATGCCGTGGGGCCGCTCACCCCGTCGGTGGTCGTGTCGGTCTCAGGCCAGTCCGCCCAGGTCTACGCCAAGGACTTAGGGATGCAGCTGATCGACTGGCAGGGGCTGGCCTGGGCCCGCAAGTCCGTGGCCGGCGGGGTGGGTCCTGCGCCCAGGCAGGCCGCCGACGTCCTGTCCGCCGGCGATGTGGTCTATATCTTCACCGATGGTATCCACACGGCTCAGCTGGTGCAGATCCCGGAGGCGCAGGCGGCGCTGGTGGCGCTCGATCCCACCGACGGCGCCGTATCGGCACTGGTGGGCGGTTTCGACTACTTCTCGAACAAATACAACCGGGCGGTCCAGGCCAGGCGCCAACCCGGTTCAGGGTTCAAGCCCTTCCTGTATTCCGGCGCCCTGGAGGACGGCTTCACCGCCGCCTCCGTGCTGCCCAACTCACCACTGGTGCTCGAAGGCAATGACATGGAGACGGCCTGGCGGCCGAAAAACTCCGAAGGCACCTTCAGCGGACCCACGCGCCTGCGCGAGGCACTCGCCAAGTCCCTCAACCTGGTGTCCATCCGGCTGCTGCGCGCGGTGGGGATCGGCTACACCACCAACTACGTGACCCGCTTCGGCTTCGACAAGGCCAGCCTGCCACAGAACCTGACGCTGGCGCTCGGCACGCTGCAGGTCTCGCCGCTGACGCTGGCCGGCGCCTATGCCACCTTCGCCAACGGCGGCTTCCGTGTCACGCCGTACTACATCGACCGCATCGAGGACCGCAACGGCAAGGTGCTGTACCAGCCCGTCCGCCCCATCGCTTGCAGCGAATGCGAACAGCAGGCGTCCCTGCAGGACGTGCCGCTGAACGACGCCTCCCCGGCCACGCTCACTGCGGCCGACGCGGTGCGCGGCGGCCCGGTCGATCTGCCGGCCGCCGCACTCGCCCCGCGCGTGATCAGCCCGCAGAACGACTGGATCATGACGGACATGATGGCCGACGTGATCCGCCACGGCACCGGCCGGCGCGCACTGGTGTTGAACCGCACGGACCTCGCCGGCAAAACCGGCACCACCGATGACGCGCGCGACGCCTGGTTCAACGGCTTCAACTCGCGCCTCGAAACCACCGTCTGGGTGGGCTACGACTCGGAGAAGTCACTGGGAGAGAGCGAGGAAGGCGCCCGCACCGCACTGCCGATCTGGGTCCGCTTCATGCGTGAGGCGCTCAAGGGCTTGCCGGAGGAGCACCCGCCCATGCCTGACGGCCTGGTGACTTTGCGCATCTCGCCGGAAACCGGCATGCTCGTCGGTGCGGACAATCCGGACGCCATGATGGAGACGTTCATGGTCAACCACCTGCCCACGAGCGAGGCGGCCACAGCGGGCCGGACCCAGGCCGGCGCCCAGGCCGGCGCCCAGGCCGGCGGGGACTCCCTCTTTTAGTCGACCTCCCCATCCGGCCCTTTGCGCCTGCAGTCCGGCGAGGTACGCATATGGCAAAACATCTGACCGTCCGCGGCGAACACCTGCGCCGGGCGCTGGCGCAGGAAGCTGCGCGGGTCATGGCTGAACATGGCATCCACGACTTCCTCACCGCCAAGCGCAAGGCCGCCGAACGCTTCGGTGTCAGCGAGGGCGGACTGCTGCCGCGGAACACGGAGATCGAGGAGGCCCTGGCTGAATACCAGCGGCTGTTCGGCGGCAGTTCCTACACCCAGTCGCTCGCAAGCCGGCGTCGCGCCGCACTGACGGCCATGCGTCGCCTCGCCGCCTTCTCACCACGCCTGGTGGGTCCGGTGCTCAGCGGCACGGCCACCCGGCACAGCGATGTGCAGCTGCACCTGTTTGCCGAACGCCCGGAGGACGTCACGCTGTGGTTCCTGGAACAGGGCATCCGCCACGAGATGGTGACCCGCCGCGTGAAGATGAATGCAGAGCGGGTGCTGGAATACCCGGGCGTGCGCTTCGAGGTCGATGACATCCCGGTGGACGCCACCATATTCCCCACCGACGGCATCCGGCAGGCGCCGGTCAGCCCGGTGGACGGGCGACCCATGCGGCGGGCCGATGCGCCGGAAGTCGAGGCCATCCTCGCCACGGCCTGTTGAACGCGCGTCACCGGCTGCGCTGCGCGATCTCCACGTAGTCGCGCCTGGGCGAGCCCGTGTACAGCTGGCGCGGCCGGCCGATGCGCATCGCCGGGTCCGAGATCATCTCGGCCCAGTGCGACACCCAGCCCACGGTGCGGGCGACGGCGAACATCACGGTGAACATCGAGCGCGGGATGCCCAGCGCGCTGTAGATGAGACCGGAGTAGAAATCGACGTTCGGGTACAGCTTGCGCGAGACGAAGTACTCGTCCTTGAGGGCGATCTCCTCCAGCCGCAGCGCGAGCTCGAACAGCGGCTTGTTGGTGCTGCCCAGCTTCTCCAGGACCGTGTAACACATGGCGCGGATGATCTTGGCGCGCGGGTCGAAGTTCTTGTATACCCGGTGGCCGAAGCCCATGAGGCGGAAATGGCTGCTCTTGTCCTTCGCCATGTCCAGATACTTGGGGACGTTCTGGACGCTGCCGATCTGCTCCAGCATGTTGAGCACAGCCTCGTTCGCGCCACCGTGGGCCGGGCCCCACAGCGCCGAGACGCCGGCGGAGATCGCGGCGTACGGGTTGGCGCCGGTGCTGCCGGCGAGCCGCACGGTGGAGGTGCTGGCGTTCTGCTCATGGTCGGCGTGCAGGATGAACAGCAGGTCGAGCGCCTTGGCGGCGACCGGATCGACCTCGTAGGGCTCGCAGGGCACCGAGAAGAACATGTGCAGCAGGTTGCTGCAGTAGTCGAGGTCATTGCGCGGGTAGATGAACGGCTGGCCCAGCGAGTGCTTGTGGGCGGCGGCCGCGATGGTCGGGATCTTCGCAATGATGCGGTGGGCGAAGACCTCGCGCTGCTGCGGATCATGGATGTTCAGGCTGTCGTGGTAGAAGGCCGACAGCGACGCCACCACGGCCGAGGTCATGGCCATCGGGTGGGCGTTGTGGTGGAAACCGTTGAAGAACCGCAGCAGCGACTCGTTGAGCATCGTGTGATGGGTGATGCTCGTCTTGAACGTGTCGAGCTCGGCCTTGCCCGGCAGCTCGCCATTCAGCAGCAGGTAACAGACCTCCATGAAGGAGCTTTTTTCCGCCAGCTGCTCGATGGGATAGCCGCGATGCAGCAACACGCCGGCATCGCCATCGATGTAGGTGATCTTGCTGTCACAGGCCGCGGTGAAGCCGTAGCCAGGATCGTAGGTAAATGCGCCAAAGGCCTTGTTCAGGCCGCTTATGTCGACAACGCTGGGGCCGATGGTGCCGGGATGGACGGCGAGTTCAGCCTTTTTACCGCTGACCGGATCGGCCAGCTCGAGCTTGCTCTGAGTCATGTATATCAGCTTCCTGGAACGCCTCGCTGGAGTGGCGCGGGGCGAAGCTGAGGGTTACATGGCCCGCGTGCGGAATCAAGGCAACGCGAATTAATTTCTGAACAGGTTCAAGGACTAAAGCCGCATGAAAGCCGGAGGCCCGGTCAGCTGGAAGAAGGGCGATCCACAGGATCGCCCCTGTCCATGTCCGTGCTGCGCGCTTCAGCGCGCCGCGGCGGCAGCGTACTTCTTGCGGAACTTGTCCACGCGACCGGCGGTGTCGACCATCTTCTGCTTGCCGGTGTAGAACGGGTGGCAGGCCGAGCACACTTCCACCTGCAGGTCATGGCCCAGGGTAGAGCCGGTTTTGAAGGCGTTGCCGCAGGTGCAGCTGACGTTGATTTCTTTGTACTCGGGATGGCCGGTGGTCTTCATGATGTCCTTCTCCGTCGCTTCGGGGCCGCGGGCAATTCCACGGGCGTGAGCAAAAGGGCGGGCGAGTCTAGCGGCATATGGTCGCCGGCTCAAGTTTTCAACTGCATTTTCTGACCCGGGCTTGGCCACGGTACAGACCGCAGTGCGGCATGAAGCCTTATCCACAGAACCTGTGGATAACTCTGTGGAGCGATGGCCAGGGCCATGTCCAGCAACCGGGCTACATTGCATTTTTGTTATGTTGATCAAGAAATGACCAGTACATTTCACCCTTATTCATCAATAGTTTACGCGGACATTATTCAGCGGAATGCTCAATATGACTCGTAATGTACTCATTTGTCGTAACGCCAAACCGCCCCTGGGACCCTGTGAATAACGAGGTGCGCGGGCGGGACTTTTTCAGCCCGGAAGCCTTGACAGTTGCGTATTGCCTGCCGCTTCAGGCTTGCCGAGAAAATCCAGCAACAGTTCATTGAGAAAGCGCCGTCCCAGGGCGGTGGGCCGCCACCGGGTTTCCCCCGCCTCCAGCAGGCCCCGGGCGACCAGGCGATCCAGCGTCCGGGCGACGGCAACCCGGGGCAGCCCGGTGCGCGCCTCGAACAGCGCCGGCGCCACGCCGTCCACCAGGCGCAGGGCGTTCATCATGAACTCGAACGGCAATTCACCCGGCGGCACCACCTTCTGCGTGGCAGCGCCCGTACCGGCCAGGTAGCGGCGCGGCTCGCGGGTGCGGGTGGTGCGCACGATGGCACCCGCCGCGGCATCCGTAAGCTTGCCATGGGCTCCGGCGCCGACCCCAAGGTAGTCACCGAAGGTCCAGTAATTGAGGTTGTGCCGGCTTTGGCGCCCGGGCCGGGCATAGGCCGAAACCTCGTAGTGCCCGAAGCCGGCGGCGCCGAGGTCCGCCGCGCACTCTGCCAGCATCTGCTCCACCGCCTCATCGTCGGGCAGTGGCGGCGGCTGGGCCTGGAAGGGCGTGCCCGGCTCCAGCGTCAGGCTGTAATGTGAGAGATGCGCCGGCTCAAGCGCCAGCGCCTGCGCAACATCGCTGCGGGCGCCCGCCGCATCCTGCCCCGGCAGGCCGTACATGAGATCGCGGTTGAAGTTGGCGAGCCCCGCAGCCTTCAGTTCCGCCACCGCCCGCCGCGTATCATCCGGGGAGTGGATGCGGCCCAGCGCCACAAGCTGCGCCGCCCCGAAGCTCTGCGCTCCCAGGGACACCCGGTTGACCCCGGCTTCAGCGTAGCCCGCGAAGCGACCGCGTTCGATGGTGCCGGGATTGGCCTCCAGGGTGATCTCGATACCGGGTTCAAAGCCGAACAGCTCGCGCGCAGCGGCCAGCACCCGGCCGATGGCCGCCGGGGAAAACAGGCTGGGCGTACCACCGCCCATGAACACGCTCACCAGCCGGCGACCGGCCACGCGCTGCGCCTGGCTGCGCATGTCGGCCAGCAGCGCCCCGACATAGGCGTCTTCAGGCAACCCGCCGTGCAGGGTGTAGGAGTTGAAGTCACAGTAGGGACACTTGCGCACACACCACGGAAAGTGGATGTACAGGCCGAGCGGCGGCGTGGCGAGCATGGCTAACCGGGACTGAAACGGGTGGGCGTAACGCCCTCGGAGCGTGCTTTCAGCAGCGTGACCAGCGCCGCCAGCGCGCGGGCCCGGTGACTGACTGCATTCTTGGCTGCGGATGTCATCTGCGCCGCGGACAGCGCCGACTCTTGCGGCAGGAAAACCGGGTCGTAGCCAAAGCCGCCATCGCCCTGCGGCGCCTCAAGCACACGCCCCTCCCACGACCCGGCGGCGAGCAACGGCTGCGGATCATCCGCGCTGCGCACGTAGGCCAGCACACAGCGGTAACGCGCGGTGCGCCGGGCCGCCGGCACACCGGCCAGCTCATGCAGCATCAGCTCCAGGTTGGCTGCATCCGAGGCGTCGCGGCCGGCATAGCGCGCGGAGTAGACACCGGGACGGCCACCCAGCGCATCGACCTCGATGCCGGAATCATCCGCCAGTGCGGGCAGGCCGGACAGCCGCGCCGCATGCCGCGCCTTCAGCAGCGCGTTGTGCTCAAAGGTCGTACCCGTCTCCTCGGCGGACTCAATGCCGAGACTGGTCTGGGTCACGACCTCGTAGCCCAGCGGCGCCAGCAGCGCGGCGAACTCCCGCTGCTTGCCGGCATTGCCGCTGGCGAGCACCACCTTCATGCGGCGCCCTGAAGCGCCCGCAGCTGCAAGGGGAAAATGCGCTCCAGGCCGGCGGCGGCAAGATCCAGCAACGCATCAAGTTCATGGCGGCGCAACGCATGCCCTTCAGCCGTGCCCTGCACCTCGATGAAGCCGCCGCCGTTGTTCATCACCACGTTCATGTCGGTCTCGGCCTGCGAGTCCTCGGCGTAATCCAGGTCGAGCACCGGCTCGCCTCGATACACCCCCACCGAAATCGCCGCCACCTGGCCGTGCAGCGGAGAGGCCGCCAGCGCGCCGCGCCTGACCAGCGCTTCGCAGGCCTGCGCCAGCGCAACATAGCCTCCCGTCACCGACGCCGTGCGGGTGCCGCCATCGGCCTGCAGCACATCGCAGTCCACCGTGACGGTGCGTTCACCCAGTGCCTTCATGTCGACAACGGCACGCAGCGAACGGCCGATCAGACGCTGGATCTCCAGCGTGCGTCCACCCTGCTTGCCACGCGCGGCTTCACGGGCCTGGCGGGTGTGGGTGGATCGCGGCAGCATGCCGTACTCGGCCGTCACCCAGCCCTGGCCCTTGCCGCGCAGGAAGGGCGGCACGGACTCCTCGACGCTGGCCGTGCACAACACGTGGGTGTCACCGAACTTCACCAGCACCGAGCCTTCCGCATGGCGGCTGAAACCGCTGCTGAAACTGATGGCGCGCGGCTCGGCGGCCGCACGACCGGAGGGTCTTTTGCTCAAGTTTTAACCTCTAAAACGCAGGGCGGCGGCGGAGGCATTGTCGGCCATCGGGCCGCCGACCTTCACCGCGTGGTGGGACAACGCGGTCAACAGTTCAGACAGAGGCCGGTCGTCGTCAGCCAGGCTGGCGGCGATGTCTTCGTCATGCAGGCCGCCCCAGACGCCATCGCTGCAGACCATGATGACATCGCCCTGCTGCAGTATGCGCCGTTCACTCAGGGTCATGTCCGGCAGCATCTGATCACCGCCCAGGCAGGAATCCACGTAGTTGCGCATGGGGTGATTATGGGCCTGCTCCGGCGTGATCAGGCCCTCGCGCAACAGCAACTCCACGTGGCTGTGGTCGCGCGTGCGGGTGACGACGCTGCCTTGGCGCAGCCAGTAGATGCGGCTGTCGCCGACATGCGCGAAGTAGGCCGATCCGTGCTGCACCAGGCACACCGCGCAGGTGGCGCGTGGCCGCTTGTCCAGGGGCAGCGACAGCCCCAGCCGCACCACGCCCTCGTGCGCCTTTCCAAGGCCCAGATGCAGGAACCCCAGGGGATCAAACAGCGGCTGCGGAGTGTTCCAGAATGCTTCGAGCAGCAGCTCGATGCTGGTCTCAGCCGCGCGCGCACCGTCAGCGTGCCCGCCCATGCCGTCCACGACGACCAGCAACACCGCATGCTCGGCAACGGCCACCGCAGCCCGGTCCTGGTTCTCTTCCCGGCCGCCGAGAAGACTCAAATCAGCGTATTCGACCTGCAAGAATGCGTCTATCTATCTGTTACACTTGGTTCTCGGCAAAAGCTTTGGTTTTTGCCGGGCTTAGGACTCTTATATCACCCGCCGCGCAGGAAGCGTAAGCCGCACCGTGCCGCAGCACGCCATGAAGCGGATCTTTCCGACATTATGATCGTCAGCATGACTGGTTTCGCACGCCGCGAGACCTCCGGACCCTGGGGTGCGCTGGTCTGCGAACTGCGCAGCGTCAATCACCGGTTCCTGGAGGCCAGTTTGCGCCTGCCGGAGGAACTGCGCAGCCTGGACCCCGAACTGCGCGCTCAGTTCGGACGCGAGTTGCGGCGTGGCAAGATCGACTGCACCCTGACCTTCCGCAAGGCCGACAGCGGCGCCCGCGGCCTGGAGCTGAACCGCGAGGTGCTCGCCCGGCTCATGGGCCGGGTGCGCGAAGTCGCCCAACTGGCCGGCTCCCAACCCGTAAGCCTCGACGCCCTGGAAACTCTGCGCTGGCCCGGTGTGCTCAAGGACGTGGACTCCGGCACCGAAGAACTCATGGCCGCCGCCCGCGCGCTCACCACCGCGACCGTGCGCGAACTGGCCCAGGCCCGCGCCCGCGAGGGCGAGCGGCTGGCCGAACTCATGGAGCAGCGCTGCGCAGCCCTCACCAACCTGGTCGCCCAGGTGCGCGTCCGCCTGCCCGACATCAAGAACCGCGCCCGTACACGCCTCTATGAGCGGCTCGCCGAACTGAAGGCCGAAGTCAGCGCCGAACGGCTGGAACAGGAAATCGCGCTGCTGCTGCAGCGTCTCGACGTGGACGAGGAACTCGACCGCCTGGGCGCGCATATCGCGGAAATCCGCCGCATCACCGCCAGCAATGAACCGGCCGGCCGACGCCTGGACTTCCTCATGCAGGAACTCAACCGCGAGGCCAATACCCTCTCGTCGAAATCACAGGACCTGGAGACCACCCACGGCGCAGTGGACATGAAGGTCCTGATCGAACAGCTGCGCGAGCAGGTGCAGAATATCGAATAGGGTCCGGGCACTTCCGGGGATGTCCGCCAACGATCCCGTAACCAATTGAGTTATTGACTGTTTTCCTCGATATCGTCCATAGTCGTCCGGCCTGATCCGGTGCTACCTTTGCAGCTAAATGTGTAGCTGGTGTGTAGCTAGACATGTAGCTGGAGACTCGACGAGCAAGTTTCTGCGCGTCCAGCTACACACCCTGGATCGACGAGGTGACGGCCATGGAACACGCGAAGCTGACGGCTCTCGAAGTCGAGCGCGCCCACCGCGCCGGCAAGCGTTTGTTGCTGGGCGATGGCGACGGGCTTTACCTGCGCAAACAGACCGGTGACAGCGCTTCCTGGGTCTTGCGATACCGCCACGGCGGCCGACAGCGCTGGCTGACGCTGGGCAACTTCCCCGACATGTCA